>VGRA01000059.1 GCA_016875515.1 Deltaproteobacteria bacterium
ACAGCCAGCGGCTGAAGATCTCCCCGGGGGCGCCGGGGGACCCGGGCGAGAGCTCCGCGGGCCGCGTGGGGCGGCCTGGGCCGGTCAACCTGATGCCGTCCGCGGCGGTGCTGGACCGCATCTCCGGGGCGGCCGCGAACGATCACCTGAAGGACGTGGAGGAGGGAGACGGCACCTTCCTCAACACGCGCGAGTGGAAGTACGCCTCGTTCTTCAACCGGGTGAAGCAGAGCGTGGGGATGCAGTGGGATCCGAGCACGGCGCTGCGGCACCGGGATCCCTCTGGAGAGACGTACACCGGAAGGGACCGCTACACGCTTCTGTCGGTGAAGCTGGGGGCAGACGGCCGCATCCGCGAGGTGGCGGTGGAGAAGAGCTGCGGCCTGGACTTCCTGGACCTAGAGGCGGTGAGGAGTTTCGAGCGCGCACAACCCTTCCCCAACCCGCCGGCGGGGCTGTTGGACGGGGACTCGCAGGTGAAGTTCAGCTTCGGCTTCTTCCTGGACATGGGCGGAGGGCCGCGGATGCGGCTCTTCCGCCAGGCGAACTGAACGGACGGCGATGCCGAGGGGCGGCTACGCCCGTGCCGCCGGCGCGGGGGCGTCCCGGTACGCCTCCATGGGGGGGCAGCTGCACACGAGCTTGCGGTCCCCGAGCACATTGTTGATGCGCCCCACGGTGGGCCACACCTTGGCGGCGCGCGCGTGCGCGGACGGGAAGGCCGCCATCGCGCGGCTGTAGGGGCGGGTCCAGGACTCCGCGGTGACCACCTCCGCGGTGTGGGGGGCGTGCTTGAGGACGTTGCCCTCGCGCGGCTGGCGCCCCTCCTCGATGTCCCGGATCTCGTTGCGGATGGAGATCATCGCCTCTACGAAGCGGTCCAGCTCCGCGCGGGACTCGCTCTCCGTGGGCTCCACCATGAGCGTGCCGGGCACGGGGAAGCTGACCGTGGGCGCATGGAAGCCGTAGTCCATCAGCCGCTTGGCAATGTCTTCTACCTCCACGCCAGCGGACTGCTTGAGCTTGCGCGTGTCCAGGATGCACTCGTGGGCCACGCGGCCGCTGGCGCCGCGGTACAGCACCGGGTAGTGGCCCTCCAGCCGGGCGGCCAGGTAGTTGGCGTTGAGGATGGCCACCTGCGTGGCGCGCGTCATCCCTGCCCCGCCCAGCAGCTTCGCGTACATCCAGCTGATGGCGAGCACGGAGGAGGAGCCCCAGGGCGCGGCGGAGACGGGTCCAATGGCCTGCGCACCGCCCGTCTTCACCACCGGGTGGCCCGGCAGGAACGGGGTCAGGTGCGCCGCCACGCAGATGGGGCCCATGCCGGGACCGCCGCCGCCATGCGGGATGGCGAAGGTCTTGTGGAGGTTGATGTGGCACACGTCCGCGCCCATGTCGCCGGGGCGGGAGACGCCCACCTGGGCGTTCAGGTTGGCGCCGTCCATGTACACCTGGCCGCCGCGCTCGTGGATGGCCTGGCAGATCTGGACAATCTGCTCCTCGAACACGCCGTGGGTGGACGGGTAGGTCACCATCAGCGCCGCGAGCGAGTCCTTGTACTGCTCCGCCTTGGCCACCAGGTCTGCCACGTCCACGTTGCCGCTGCCGTCCGTGGCCACCACCACCACCTTCATCCCCGCCATGACCGCGGAGGCGGGGTTGGTGCCGTGGGCAGACTGCGGGATGAGGCAGATGTCCCGGTGCCCCTGCCCACGCGCCCGGTGCCAGGCGCGGATGACGAGCAGCCCGGCGTACTCGCCCTGGCTGCCCGCGTTGGGCTGCAGCGAGCAGCCGGCGAAGCCGGTCACCTCGCACAGCGTGGACTCGAGGTCCCGGAAGATCTGCTGGTAGCCCGCCGCCTGCTCCACCGGCGCAAACGGGTGGAGGCGGTTGATCTCCGGCCAGGTGATGGGCTCCATCTCCGCCGTGGCGTTCAGCTTCATGGTGCAACTGCCGAGCGGGATCATGGTCTGGGTGAGCGAGAGATCCTTGCTCTCCAACCAGCGCATGTACCGGAGCATCTCCGTCTCGGAGTGGTACCGGTTGAAAACCGGGTGCTGCAGGTAGCGGGTGGTGCGGACAAAGCCGGCGGGGATGCGGCGGTCTGCCTTCGCAGCGAGCGCGAGGGCCTGCCCCGCCTGATCCCGCCCGGCAAAGACGGCGAGCAACTGCTCCAACTCCACCTCGGTGGTGGCCTCGTCCAGCGTGATGCCCACGCCGTCCGGAAAGGCGCGCAGGTTGATGCGGCGCGCGGCTGCGGAAGCCACCCAGCCGGACACCTGGGCGGCGCTTCCTTCCACGCGCACGGTGTCGAAGAACTGGCCGTGCCGAAGCTTCAGCCCCGTGGCCTCCAGCCCGTGCGCGAGCGTGGCGGCGAGCGCGTGCACCCGTTCAGCAATGGCCTTCAGCCCTTGGGGACCGTGGTAGGCGGCGTACATCCCGGCCACCACCGCCAGCAGCACCTGCGCGGTGCAGATGTTGGACGTGGCCTTCTCCCGGCGGATGTGCTGCTCGCGCGTCTGCAGCGCCATGCGCAGCGCGGGCTTGCCGTTGGCGTCCTCCGACACGCCGATGAGCCGCCCCGGCAGCTGGCGGGCGTAGGCGTTGCGCGTGGCGAAGAAGGCGGCGTGCGGGCCGCCATAGCCCAGCGGCACGCCGAAGCGCTGGCTGTTTCCGAGCACCACGTCCGCCCCCCACTGGCCGGGGGGCGTGAGCAGCGTGAGCGAGAGCAGGTCCGCGGCCACCGCCACGAGCGCCCCCGCGGCGTGGGCCTTGTCCGTCACGGCGCGGTGGTCCCTCAGCGCGCCGTCCGTGGATGGGTACTGAAGCAGCACGCCGAAGGGCTTGTTCGCCGCGAAGTCGTAGGTGTCCGGGTTGCCCACGTCCACTTGGATACCGAGCGGCTCGGCGCGGGTGCGCACCACCGCCAGCGTCTGCGGGTGGCAGTCCTCGGCCACGAAGAAGCGGCCCGCCTCCTCCCGGTTCTGGACGGCCTGCAGCAGGTGCATGGCCTCCGCGGCGGCGGTGGCCTCGTCCAGCAGCGAGGCGTTGGCGATCTCCATCCCGGTGAGATCGATGACCATCGTCTGGTAGTTCAGCAGGGCCTGCAGGCGCCCCTGGCTGATCTCCGCCTGGTACGGGGTGTACGCCGTGTACCATCCCGGGTTCTGGACGATGTTGCGGAGGATGACGAGCGGCGTGAGCGTGTCCGCGTAGCCCATGCCGATGAAGCTGCGCCACACCTGGTTGTGCGAGGCGAGGGCCTTCAGGTGTGCGAGCAGCTCGTGCTCACCGTGGGCAGGGCCGGTGGCCAGCGGGGCCTTCGAGCGGATGGCGCCCGGCAAGGTCTCCGCGACGAGCGCCTCGAGGGAGGGGGCGCCCACCACCTTCAGCATGGCCTCCACCTCCTCAGGCGAAGGGCCGATGTGGCGGTTCACGAAGCGGTCAGCCCGGGAGAGATCGAGTGCCATAGGTGGGCGTCGTTATACCCAAGGATGGGCACAAGGAAACCTCGGCCGGCGGGGAGTGCTTCCCCGCCGGATTCGCCGCGCTGATGGGAGGGTGCAGCCGTTCAGCCCAGCAGCTTGACGTAGCTGTCGGCGTCCATCAGGTGCGAGGTGTCCCCGTCCGTGGGCTCCAGCTCCACGAGCCACCCTGCGCCGTACGGATCAGAATTGAGGGCGCTCGGGTCTGCCTTGAGGGCCTCGTTCGCCTTCACCACCTTGCCGGTGACGGGGGCGAACAGGTCGGATGCGGCCTTGGTGGACTCGGCGGCGCCAAAGGGCTTGCCCGCGGTCACCTGCTTGCCCACCTCCGGCAGGTCCACAAACACCACCTCGCCCAGCTCCGCCTGAGCGTGGTCCGTGATGCCGATGACGTAGCGCGAACCCTCGGCGCGCGCCCACTCATGGTCCTTCGTGTACTTCAGACTGCCCGGGTAGTTGCCCATGTCCCTCTCCTCCTAGCCCCGCTTCCAGAACGGCGTCTTCACCACGCGCGCCGCCACCGGGCGGCCGCGGATCTCCACGTCAAAGGTGCTGCCCTCTGCCGAGTGCGCGGCCGGTACGTACCCGATCCCGATGGCCTTCTTCACGGACGGCCCGAGGGTACCGGACGTCACCTCCCCCACCCGCTGCCCGTCCTTGAGGACCGGGTAGCCATGGCGGGCGATGCCGGCGCCGGTGAGCTCGAAGCCCACCAGCCTGCGCGGGACGCCGGCAGCCTTCTGCCGCTCCAGCGCCGCCTTGCCGACGAAGTCCTGCTTGTCCAGCTTGACGATCCAGCCGAGGCCCGCCTCCAGCGGGGTGTGCGCGTCATCGATGTCGTTTCCGTAAAGGGCGTACTTCATCTCCGTGCGAAGCGAGTCCCGGGCCCCCAGCCCCGCGGGCTTGAGCCCGTTCGCGGCCCCTGCAGCGAGCAGCGCGTTCCAGAGGGCCTCCGCGCGGACTGGGGCGCAGTACAGCTCGAAGCCGTCCTCCCCGGTGTACCCAGTGCGGGCGATGATGCAGTCCACCCCGGCTACGGCCCCCTCCGTGAAGCGGTAGGTGCCCACGCCGGACAGCTGCACGGGGGTGAGCCGCTGGAGGATGGCGGCCGCCTTCGGCCCCTGCAGCGCCAGCTGGGCGAATTCGTCCGAGCGGTCCACCGGGGTGCAGCCGCGGGCGCGCGCCGTCATCCAGGCGAAGTCCTTCTCCCGGTTGCTGGCGTTCACGCAGACGAGGATTCGCTCGGCGGAGAAGCGGTAGGCCACCACGTCGTCCACGAAGCCGCCCTCGTCGTTGAGGAGCCCGGCGTACAGGGCCTGCCCGTCAGCGCAACGCGACAAGTCATTCGTGAGCAGCCCGTTGACGGCTGCCAGCGCGCCCGGGCCGTGGAACTCGATCTCCCCCATGTGCGAGACGTCGAACAGGCCCGCCGCGGTGCGCACCGCCTCGTGCTCGGCGATGACGGAGGTGTACTGCACCGGCATGTCCCAGCCGGCGAAATCCACCATCCTGGCGCCGAGCTTCCGGTGGGCTGCGTTGAGCGGGGTCTGCCTGGACATCTGGGTGCTCCGGGGGCGAAGGGGCGCCGGATGATAGCGACCGACCCCGGGGGTGCAAGCGTGCGGTGGCCTCCCCGCCCCCGGTATGCTCGCGCCGCCCATGAAAGTACGCGCGCGCCTCAACCCGTCCCGGCCCTGCTTCTCCTTCGAGTTCTTCCCGCCGAAGACGGACGAGGGCGAGGCACGGCTGATGGAGACCCTGCACGAACTGCAGGGGCTGGAGCCGGGGTTCGTGTCCGTCACCTACGGTGCTGGCGGCGGGGAGCGGAGCCGGTCCCTGTCCCTGGCCACCCGCATCCAGCGCGAGACGGGGCTGACCACTGTGGCGCACGTGGCGTGCGTGGGACACACGCGCGCGGAGCTGGGGGAGATCCTGGACCGGCTCTCCGGCGAGGGGATCCAAAACGTACTCGCCCTGCGCGGCGATGTCCCGCGGGACGGCGGCCAGCCGCCGGGGGACTTCCGTCACGCGCAGGGACTGGTGGAGTTCATCCAGGAGCGCGGGCAGGGCTTGTGCGTGGGAGGGGCGGGCTACCCGGAGGGCCACGTGGAGACGCTGTCCCGGGAGCAGGATCTCCTCCACCTGAAGGCCAAGGTGGACGCTGGGCTGGACTACGTGGTGACGCAGCTGTTCTTCGACAACGCGTTCTATTTCGACTTCGTGGAGCGGGCGCGGAGGGTGGGAATCAACGTCCCCATCGTCCCGGGGATCATGCCCATCACCAGCTACGTGCAGGTGAAACGCTTCATCCGCATGTGCGGCGCCACGGTGCCCATGCGGCTGCAGCTGCAGTTGGAGCGCCTGCAGGAAGACCCGCAGTCGGTCACGCAACTGGGCGTGGCGCACGCCACGGTGCAGTGCATGGAACTGCTGCAGCGGGGCGCCCCGGGTATCCACTTCTACACGCTCAACAAGAGCCCGGCGGCGCGGCTGATCGTGGGCGCACTGCACGGGCGGGTGTGAGCACCAAGCATCCCTGCTTTGAGACCTGATGCAGCGGTCTCTAGCATCAGATGCATGGCTCGGACCACGCTCGACATCGACGCCCCTGTCCTGGCTGCGCTCAACCGGCTCCAGCGCGCGCAGGGCAAGACGCTCGGGAAGCTGGTGAGTGAACTGGTAGCGAGGGCGCTCTCGGAGGGCCAGGCGCCGGAACGGCGCCGGCCGAAGAGGCTCGCGTGGAAGGCCCAGGCCATGGGCGCCCGGGTGGATCTCGAAGACCGGGAAGCGGTCTGGGCCGTGCTCGACGAGGACCCGGAGGCGCAGCGGTGAGCTGCTCGCTCGAGGGAGAGGATTTCTGGGCGCACTACGTTGCGGCAGCGAAAGGACAGCGCATCCACGGCGCGCTCGTCCCGGACAGCGCGCTCGCGGCCTTGCTCCGCCAGCATGGGATCAATGTGCTGTACACGGCGGACGCGGGCTTTCGGAGGTTCCCGTTCACGAAGGTGATCAACCCGTTCGAGCAGTGACGTGGCTCACGCACGCGCGGCGCGCCGGGCCGCGTCCAGTGTGTTGCGGAGCAGCAGCGCAATGGTCATGGGCCCCACCCCTCCGGGCACCGGGGTGATCCAGGAAGCCCGCTGCGCCGCGGCCTCGTACTCCACGTCCCCGCGCAGGGTGCCGTCCGGCAGGCGGTTCATCCCCACGTCGATCACCACGGCGCCGGGCTTGATCCACTCCCCTTTCACCAGCCCCGGTACGCCCACGGCGGCCACCAGGATGTCCGCGCGCGGAATCTCCGCGGCGAGATCACTCTTGCGGTGGCACACGGTCACCGTGGCGTCCGCATGCAGGAGCATGAGCGCCATGGGCTTCCCCACGATGTTGCTGCGCCCCACCACCACCGCGTGGGCGCCGGCCACCTTCACGCCCGTGTGCTCAAGCACCACCATCACCCCAGCCGGGGTGCAGGCACGCGCGGTGGGCCGGCCCAGCAGGAGGTTGCCCGCGTTGAGCGGGTGGAAGCCGTCCACGTCCTTCTCCGGCCGGACGGCGCGGATGAGCGCGTCCCCGTCCAACTGTGGTGGCAGGGGCAGCTGGACGAGGATGCCGTGGACCTCCGGGGCGGCGTTCAGCTGGGTGATCCGGTCAAGGACCTCCGCCTGGTTGGCCGTTGCGGGGAAGTGGTGCTCCCACGCATTGAAGCCTGCCTCGGCCGCGGCCTTCCGCTTGCCGCCCACGTAGATCTTCGACGCGGGGTCCTCCCCCACCCGCACCACGGCGAGCCCGGGGATGACCCCGCTGGCAGCTCGCAGCGCGACCGCGCCTGCCTTGACCTCCGCCCGGACCCCGGAAGCCAGGACTTTTCCGTCAATCACGCGTGCCATGGGTGGTGGACCCTATGCGAAAGTCACGGGCGGAGCGGCGCTCAAAGTGTACCGGACCGTCATAGGGGCAATGATCGGCAGCTGCGTGGGGCTCTACTTCCGTTCGCCGTGGACGGTGGTGCTGCTCGGAGCGGCGCTTGCCCACATCGGGAACCGGCTGGACGTGCTGGCCGAGCCCATTGACGTGGACGCCCCGGACTACGGCCGGCCCCGGCGTGCTCCCGCAGCCGAGCGTGAGGCGGAACCCGCCCGGCGCGCGCTGGAGTCCCACGTGGCCGCCTTGTTCGCGGCGCTCACGCATGCGGGCGGCGAGCTGCTGCCCCGCCAGGTGCGGCTGTTCCGCCACTTCTTCTCGCACGACCTGGGCTACTCGGAGTCAGACCTGGAGTTCGTGCGGCGAGCGCTCAAGGAGGCTCTCGCCGCGCCCCTCCCGCTGGACGAGGCGGCCGCCCACTGCGTGGAGGCGCTGGGAGAGACCGAACGGCTGCTCTTGTTCGACAGCCTGGTGGACGTGGCGCTCTCGGATGGGCAGCTGTCCGCGGTGGAGCGGTCCGTGCTGGAGCGGCTCGCGCCGCTGCTGCAGCTGGACCCGCGGGACGTGGCCAACGTGTTCCTCGTCAACGAGGGTGATCCGCTGGAGAAGGCCTACCGCCTGCTCGGCGTGGCGCCCGGCACCCCCACCCCGGAGGTGAAGCGCGCGTGGCGCCGGATGGCGGCGCTGCACCACCCGGACAAGGTGGCCCACCTGGGAGCCGCTGCGGTGGCGGCGGCCGAGGCCCGCTTCCGCGAGCTGCAGGCGGCCTGGGACGAGGTCCTGCGAGCCCGGGCGGGGTAACCGGCACCGTTGTCCGGGGCGGGGCGGCGTGCTTGGCTCTCGGGATGGTTCGCGAGCTCGTCGATCTCCACATCCATGTCGGCGGCGCGGTGGCGCCCCACATCCTCTGGGCCATTGCACACCAACAAGGCTTCAAGCTCCCCACCAAGAACTACTTCGACTTCGTGGAGCTGATAACCGCTCGGCCGGACAAGGTGTCCGGCCTGGACGACTACCTGAAGATCATGCACACGTGGACGGAGAAGATTCAGTCCTCTCCGCTCGCCATCGAACGGTCCGTGTACGAGGTGATCGGCAAGGAGTACCGCGGCAGCCGCGTGACGCAGATGGAGCTGCGCTTCAACCCCATGAAGCGCAACCTCAACAGCGAGCTGGACCTGGACCACATCATCCAGGCGGCCCTCCGGGGCATGGACCGGGCGGTGCTGGAGTACGGGGTGAAGGTGGGGATCATCTTCTGCATGGCCCGCGAGTTCGATGAGAAGCTGAACGCCATCATCCTCGACAAGGCCATCCGCTACCGGCACCGGGGGGTGATCGGCATTGACCTGGCCGGGACGGAGAAGAACGCGCTGGAGCTGAGCGAGCCGCTGGTGAAGCAGTACGAGGATCTCTACGCCCACGCGCGGGACAACGGGCTGAAGACCACCGTCCACACCGGCGAGACCGCGGGCACGGGCGTGGAGGGGATCATGGCGGTGGTGGGGCGGCTGAAGCCACACCGGATTGGCCACGGCATCCGGGCGTGGCGCGATCCCGCCGCCATGAAGGTCCTGCGCGAGCGGGACATCGTCCTGGAGGTGTGTCCCACCTCCAACCTGCACACCCACGCGGTGGAGGGCATCGACGAAATGCGGGAGATCCTCCGCACGTTCTGGGAGCACCGGGTGAAGTTCACGATCAACACGGACGGCCCGTACCTGCTGGACACGGACATGCGCCGAGAGATCGAGCTGGTGGAGGACAACGGCATCCTCACCAGCCACCAGGTGGACCAGACGCTCGCCTGGGCGCGCACCTACTCGTTCATCCCGCGCGGCTGATGTACCGGCTGCTGCGCGCCTGGCTCTTCCTGCTCCCCGCGGAGTGGGCGCACCATTTGGGGATGATGGGGCTGGAGGTGCTGGGCGAGGCCCACGCCCTTTCCCGCTGGCTGCGGCGGCGGGCGACGCGGGCGGCCGCGGAGGTGGACCTCTCCACCAGCGTGGCCGGGCTGCGCTTCCCCAACTGCGTGGGGCTGGCAGCAGGCCTGGACAAGGACGCCTCGGCCGCAGAAGGACTCTATGCGCTGGGTTTTGGCGCGCTGGAGGTTGGCACGGTGACGCCGCTGCCGCAGCCGGGCAACCCCGCCCCGCGGCTGTTCCGCCTCTCCTCGCACGGCGCACTCATCAACCGGATGGGGTTCAACAACCGGGGCGCGGCGGAGATGGCGGCTCGGCTGCGGGAGCTGTCCTGGCGG
>VGRA01000060.1 GCA_016875515.1 Deltaproteobacteria bacterium
GCCCCGCTGCCGCGCGAGCGCCACCACGGCCCGGTCGCTCCCCCGGTGCAGCCCTGACAGTCGCGCCGTGAGCGGCGCGTCGTCCGAAAAGCCGATTGACCGAAACAGCCCGAGCGAGGGCGCGTTGTCCGCCCGCACGTCCGCGTGCAACACGGGCGTCCCGCGCGCGTCCTGCTCCGCGCAGGCAAGCAACAGCAGTTCGCGCCCCACCCCGAGTCCCCGGGTCCAGCGGTCCACGAAGAGCGCGCGCACCCAGGGCCCGTCCAGGGGCACCCCCTCCTGCCGGTAGTCGTCCACGAAGACGAAGCCGTGCAGGGCGCCACGCCCGTCCACTGCGCCCGCGGCCCAGCCTTCCACCTGCCACCTGCCGGCCAGTTGCTGCATGGCCCAGGGCACGTCCAGCACCGGGTGGCGCCCGAGGAAGGTGACCAGCGCGGCGGTGTCTGGACGGCGCAACCGGCGCACCTCCAGCGGCCCTATCCAGCGCTCGCGGAATTTTCGTGTGGCCGGACCCGAGGCCGCATCCAGCCCTGCACGGAGCCACGGCATCACCTCCGGGCGCATGAGCACGCCGTGAAGCCCCACCACCGCGGTGCCTGCCGGGCGGACCAGTGGCAGCCGCACGGGGCCCCGCTGCACGGCCACCGCGCGCCCGAGCGGCTCGAGCACCCGCGTGTCGTCCGGCCGCAGGAAGCCCGCGGTCTGCAGGGGGGACACCGACCGGACGAGGTGCGCCACCGGGGCGCCGCGCCCATCCGCGAGCAGCGCGAGGTCCCCCACGCCCAGCCCGTCCGGCCCCGTCCGCTCCACCTCCAGCGCGTCCCCCGCGGAGAGCAGCGGCCACATGCTGGCCCCCAGCCCCCGCAGCCACCAGCGCGTGCCGGGGGGCATGGCGCGGAACGCCGCCGTCCACTCGCCCCGGTCAAAGCGCATCCAGCCACTCCAGGAGGAAGCGCCCCGCGTCCGGGTGCTTGCGGAAGGCGAAGGTGCCGCAGAAGGCCTGGCCTGCGCAGGACAGCGCCGCGGCGCGCGCCTCGGCCAGCGGCAGGCCCAGCCCCTCCGGGCTCCACACCTGCGAGAGCAGCGTGTGCGCGAACGCGGCGGGCGCAGCCGGCGAGACGGACTCGCCGCCCGCCTTGTCCAGCGTGAGGAGCGCAGCACAGCGGACCCGTTCCGGGGACGAGGGGGCGCGCAGGCTCGAGCAGAAAGGGGTGCCTTGCACCGTCCCGTCCGGGAAGAGCACCACCAGCTCGTCCGACAGCAGCGAGGCCCCTGCAGCCAGGGCCAGCCCGGCGCAGGTGCTCTTGCCCGCGTCCGGTGGCCCGGTCACCACCAGCCCCTCGCCCCGGTACAGCAGTCCGGCCCCGTGCAACAGCGTCCCGCCCGCCGCTGCCGCCGCAGCGGCCCACGCCCCGCGGAGAGCGGCCAGCCCAAAGGTGGGCAGGGGCGGGCCACTGAATTCCAGCGCAGGGCCAGCCCAGGAGGCGAAGCCGTGCGGGGCGCCCTCCCTGGATTCGAGCGCAATGGCCGGTCCCGCAGGCTGCTCGTCCCCGGGCCAGGTGACGCTGAGGTGTACGGGCGCCGTTGAGGCGAACGGACCCAACGGGGCGAGCGGGCTGGCGAGCGCACCCAGCGCCCCTGGGACCGAGAGCGGAACGGGTGCTTGGAGAACGAGCGGCTCAGCAGCCCGGTGGGCCACAGCCGCCTTCCTCACAGGCCACTTCACCCGGCCGGGTGCAGTCGAACAGGTTGGGCGCCGTGACCGGCACGGACTTCACGGCGGGCGGCTGCCACGGGCGCTTCGCCTGGGCGTCTGGTCGGTTCGTTGTCAGTGCCACAGCATCAACCTTCCGCCTCGCCACGTGTCGGCCACGCCATCGCCGGTCACGTCCACGTTGAAGTCCGCCTGTTCAGAGTCCGTTGAGACGATATCAAGGAGCCCGTCCCCGGTGAAATCACCCACCACGATGTTGGTGCCCAGGGACGAGCCGCTCTCCGCCACCCGGAAGCCCTGCCGGAAGCCCGCCGAGGCGTCGGTGTCGTAGGTGCTGCCCGAGCCGGTCGTGTTGCGGTTGAAGAACCAGACGCCGCCCTCGCTGGCGCCGGGCACGCGGAAATGGCCCACCACGAGGTCCAGCCGGCTGGCCGGTCCCTGCTGGAAGTTCCCCAGCCCGAGCCCGTTGCCGAACCGAGCCACGCTGTTGCCCGTGTACCGGATGTACTGGGCCTCCGGGGTCGTCCATGGCGTCGCTCCGCCGCTCGCAGAGAAGATCTCCACGCGCCCCTGCGGAGAGCTCACCCCGTCCGGTCCTGCCACGCCCGCCGAGCGGGTGGGGTGGGAGACGAGCAACTCCACGTTCGAGTCCCCGAGGACGTCCACGCCGCCCGCACAGTACTGGCCGAAGCCGGAGTTGCTGTTGTTCGAGGAGAGGTTGCTGGAGGCAGACAGCACCTGGAGCGCGCTCGAGGCCTCCACGGTTGCGTCTGCTTGCATGCAGGTGACCAGCGCCTCCCCGGAGAAGATGAACACCCGGCCCGCCGGGTCGGACGGGGCGGGGATGGCCAGCTCCGGGGTGCCACCGCCGTTCAGGTCCGGCAGGGAGAGGAAACCCTGCCGGTGACCGAAGTAGCTGCCCAGCCCCGAGGCCACCGGCGGGGTGGGGCCGTTGATGACGCAGTCCGCCGCGGAGGCCGGCACGGCGCCGCCGGACACCAGCGCCAGCCACTGCGCCTCCGTCCTGCCCCGGTAAAGGTAGACGCGCCCTTGTTGGGTGCCGGCGCCGGCGTTGAACGTCGGGGCCGAGATGACCAGCTCCCGGAAGCCGTCACCGTCCAGGTCCGCGATGACGCGCGTCGAAGTCCCGAAGCGGCCGCCGGCCCCCTCGGCTGCAAACTCAATCGGACTGGAGGAGGAGAGGTCCCCGCCTGCCTCGGTCCCCACGTACAGGTACGCGCGGCCGGCGTTGCTCGAGAAGGTGGAGGCGCCCACCACCAGGTCCGGCCGGACCCCGCCGCCCGCAGGCCCCGCCACGTTCCCCATGGACACGTCCGCGCCGAAGAATTGGGTCGTCCCGGCCGCGGGGGCCGTGAAGGTCTGGCGCCGCAGCCCCGCGGCGCCGCCGTACAGCACGTGCACCTGGCCGGAGACGCTGCCCGCGACGCTGCCGAACCCACCCGGGCTGGAGGTCACGAAGTCCGAGATGCCATCCCCGTTGAGGTCTGCCACCCCGGACACGACGCTGCCGAAGCTCGAGTTGTAGTTGGTGCCCACGCCCGTGCCGGGGTTGCCCACCAGCTGCCGCGTCCACTCCGTGCTGACCGTGGCCGTGGAGGTGATGGCAGACACGTTGCCCACCTCGTCCTGCGCCCGCACCACGAACCCCACCGAGGAGGCCATGGGCGGGACGGACACCTGCAGGCTGGTCCCGGACGCCAGCCCGGCGCCGGCCCGGGCCATCACCGCGGACGAGTAGAAGTTCCGGTTCGGGTTCCCGGAGTGGATGTCCACCGCCTGCGTGGACGCCAGCGCCGGGACGTTGCGGATGTTGAGCGCGTTGGTGCTCCACCGCACGTCGTAACCGGCAGCAGCCCCGCTGCTCCCGTCGTCTCCCGTCACGCTCCACGAGAGGTCCACCGCAGCCGCGCGGTCATCCAGCACCGTGGCCGTCATGGTGGGCGTGGAGGGCGGCACCACGTCAATGACCGCCTGCGCGTTGCGCCGGGTGGAGTTGCCCGCTGCATCCAGCACCTCCAGCGACAGCACGCCTGACTGGTCGTGCGGGAGCGTGACGACCAGGCTCACCGGGGCGGGATCCTGGGTCACCGCCTCCGGCGTCCCCACGCCCGCGTCTGCCAGCAGCACCTGCACCGTGCCGCCCTGGGCGCCCGTCACCGTCACGCTGAAGGTCACCTGCGCGCCGTCCGCGCTGGCGTTACCGTCTTGGAGGTAGAGCGCGCCGCCTGCGTCCGGAGCCCCGCCGTCCAGCAGGTGCACGTTGCTCGCGTTGACGAACAGCAACGTGGCCCCCTCCTCGAAATCCGTGGTGGAGAGCCCCGGCGCCTGCAGGTCCACCGTGAAGTCCAGCTGCACCGTGGTGGTGACGGCCGGCGTGGCCGTGTTGGTCACCTCTGCGTCCAACGCGGCGGTGCCCTCGGGGAGCCCCTGCACCGTGGCCGGGTCGCACGCCCAGGCGCCGCTGCCGTTCACCACGGCCGTGCACAGCGCGGCCCCGCCGCGCTGCCTCACCGTCACCGTGCGGCCGGCGCAGTTGGAGGACGTGCCGGCGTACGCAATCTCCACCGTGGAGGGAGAGGCGGGCTGGGCATCCAGCGCACGGCCCACCGCGGTGGCGGTGGCCGCGGGCACGGTCACCAGCAGGTCGCAGCTGGCATCCGAGATGGTGATGTTGGCCACCACCGCGGTTCCCACGTTGCCCGCTGCGTCCGTGAAATTCACCCGGACGTCCTGCGTGCCGTTGGACAGGCTCACCGCGTCGCTGCCGTTGCCGGAGGTGATGGCCACCGTACCGCGCAGCGTCTCCACCACACCCACCACCGAGTACACCTCCGCCGTCCCCGTCTCGCCGGGCACGCTGAGGGTCACCGTCACCTGGCGGTTGGCCGTGTTGAGCCCTGAGGCCGGCGCGCTGATGCTCACCGCCGGCGCGTCCAGGTCCACGTCCACCGTCAGGCTCTCCGTGGTGCCGAGGTTGCCTGCCGCGTCCACGGGCGTCGCGGTCACCGTGTACTGGACCGTGCCCGAGGACGCGAGCGCCGCCACGGCCGAGAACCCGTTCGTGGACGGGGCCCCGGTCAGCGCCTCGGGCACCGCGCCGCCCGTCACCAGGAAGTCCACCGAGGCCGCGCCCGGCGCAGCCCCCTCCAGGAACAGGTCGAACGTGGAGTTGGCCAGGTTCGAGTCCGCCGCCAGCCCCAGCAGCGCGGAGGGGCTGGGCGAGGAGAAGGCGAAGGACGGCGCCACGGTGTCCGCCTGCAGCGTCACGAAGGCCGCGGTGTTGATGGGCTCCGTGCCCACGTCGCCCGGCAGCAGGCGGTTGGCGTTGCCGGCCGCGTCCGTCACCCGCACCCGCAGCGGCAGGGAGAACTCACCGGGGAGCGGGGTGCACGCGGCCTCCACCGCCACCGTGGCAACGCCGAGCCCGTCCAGGGTGCCGGTGCCGCACGCAGCCCCGGTGGTGTCGTTGAACAGCGTCACTGCGGCGCCCAGCAAGGACTCGGCGTCCGTCGCCGTCACCTGCACCTGGGCCGGGCCCGCGCCCAGCTCCGCCAGGTTCAGCGTCCCGTCCAGGTTGAGGTCCTGCGGCAGCGCCAGCGCCGTCACCGCCGGGCGCGAGCTGTTCACGCTCACCGTCACGTCTGCGGAGACGTCGAACACCCCCCCTGCGTAGCTCCGCACGGCCCTCAGCCGGGTCGGCCCGCCCTCGGGAATCGTGATGCCTGTCGCGGGGGAGGTCGCACCCGCCCGCACGAGGAAGAACGCCGAGCCGTCCGGGCAGGGCGTAGCCGGGCCCGTGCCCGGGTCCACCTCGAGGCAGAGGTCCACCGTGAAACCTCCATTGGCTGCCGGCTGGAAGACCACGGTGCCCTGGAAACCCGGGCCCGCGGGGGACTGGTCGTCGCTCGCCTTGAACACCCGCCCGTTCGCAGGGGAGGTGATGGCCAGCTGCTGCCCTGCCACCACCACGCCGCCCGCCTCCACCACGGTGGGGTTGCCGGCCACGTCCGCCACCTCGGCCCGGAACGTCCACGTCCCGTTCGTCACCGCGCCCGCCACGGACGCCGCCCCGCCTGACACCGGCACGGTGCCCATCACCGTCACGAAGCCCGAACCGTCCACGCGCATGAAGGTGACCGGCTGGCCGTCCGCCCCCGTCACCGTCACCGTCAGCGTGACTTCATTGGACGACACCGTGCTGCCCGCCGCCGGCGCGGTCAGCGTCATCCCGGGAGGCACCTGGTCCACCCGTACCGTCGGCGTGGCGAGCAGGTCCAGCGCCACACCCTGCAGCTGCCCCACGTTGTTGGAGATGCCGTCCACCGTGGTGAGCAGCAGCTGCAGCGGCACGTCCGCCTCCACCGCCACCCCCGCGTCCAGGTCCAGCGCCGCCTGCGCCCCGCCGTCCGTCACCTGCACCGTGACCTCCGTGCCCGTGGCCGCGGAGGACACCTTCAGCGTCCCGCCGTCCGCCATGCCGGAGGCCGCCACGTCCAGCTGCAGCGGCGCCCCCACGGCCAGCTCCGCCGCGTTGAGGATGCCGTCTGCGTTCAGGTCCTGCGCCAGCACCACCGCGTCCACCTGCGGCCGCCCATTGGCCACGTCCATGGCCACCTCCGCGGGGAGGGCCGCGTTGCCCGCCGCGTCCAGCACCCGCGCGCGCAGGAGCCACTGCCCGTTGGGCAGCACCGCGTCCAGCTGCGCCACCCCCGCCGCCACCGGCGCGGTCCCCACGTCCGTCTCCACCGTGCTGTCCGAGCGCAGCGCGCGCGTGAAGGTCACCACCTGGGTCTCCGCCCCCGTCACCGCCGCCTGCAGCTGCACCGCGTTGTCCAACAGCACCACGCCTGCGTCGGGGGCGAGGAACGAAACCGTCGGCGGCACCTGGTCCACCCGCACGGTCGGCGTGGCCAGCGGGTCCAGCGTCACCCCCGCCAGCTGCCCCACGTTGTTGGACACGCCTGCCGTGTTGGTGAGCAGCAGCTGCAGCGGCAGCTCCGCCTCCACCGCCACGCCCGCGTCCAGGTCCAGCCCCGCCTGCGCCCCACCGTCCGACACCTGCACCGTCACCTCGGTGGCCGTGGCTGCAGAGGACACCTTCAGGGTGCCGCCGTCCTCCATGCCCGAGGCCTGCACGTCCAGCTGCAGCAGCGCCCCCACCGCCAGCTCCGCCGCGTTGAGCACACCGTCCGCGTTGAGGTCCTGCGTGAGCGTCACCAACTGCACGCTCGGACGCCCGTTGGCCACGTCCACCTGCAGCTCCGCGGGGATGGCCGCGTTGCCGGACGCGTCCAGCACCCGCGCGCGCAGCAGCCACTGGCCGTTGGGCAGGGCCACGTCCGCGCTCGCCGCGCCGCCCGTCACCACCGCGCTGCCCACGTCTGTCTCCTGCTCCGGGGTGTCGCGCGGCGCGCGCGTGAAGGCCACCGGCTGGTCATCCGCCCCGGTCACCGCCACCTGCAGCGTCACCGCGTTGTCCGTCAGCAGCACGCCCGCGTCCGGCGCGGTGAAGGCGAGCGTGGGCGCCACCTGGTCCAGCTTCAGCGCCTGCAGCGCCAGGGCGTCCAACGGCACGCCGGGCAGCTGCCCCACCGAGTTCTGCTGCCCCAGCGGGTTGGTCAGCAGCACCGTCACGTCCACCGTCCGCTCCAGCGGGTCCGCCCCGAAGTCCAGGGACACCGGCGTCCCCGTGACGAAGTACTCCGAGCTGGCCTCCACCGGCGGCTCCAGGGCGGTCAGCTTCACCGTGCCCGCGTCCATGCCCGAGGCCGTCACCACCAACTCCACCGGCGTCCCCGGGGGCACCTCCTCCGCGTTGAGCAGCCCGTCCCCGTTGAGGTCTTGCGGCAGCGCCACCGACTCCACGCTCGGCCGCCCGTTGCTCGTCACCGCCGTCACCGCGATGACCACCGGCTCTGAGACGAAGTCCGAGTCCCCCGCCCGCGCCGCCAGCTCCAGCTCGTAGGTGCCGCTCGCCGGGAACTCCACCCCCGGGAACACCACCGTGCCGGCGTCCGTCACCTGCGCGGTGGGGCCCTCCACGAACGTGCCCCCGTCACCGTCCGCCCCCAGCTCGCGGATGCGCAGCGTGGAGGGGCCCGGCAGCGCCGGCTCCCGCTTGCCGGAGGTCAGGCTCTCCCACTCGGCCGCCGCCTCCACCGTCACGCGCAGCCCGGGGAGCGTGTCCCCCTCGGCCCGGTCCGCGTCCGTCACCTGTCCCCCCGCCACGGGCTGGACGAACAGTCCCACGAGCCGCCGCTCGTCCGGGGACTTGAAGCAGCCGCCGCAGCCGGCAGCAAAGAGCAGGGCGCAGGCGCCCCAGAGGACCAACGAGCTTCCGGAGAGACGGTTCATGGCATCCCGGTGAAACGGTCAAGCGAAGGACAGCACTCTACGTGCGATCAGCGCCTCGACGAAGGCTTTCGTGTCGCGGACGCAGTCGGAACGATCAACCTCGTACTCGGACAGCAGCACCTCCACGATCTGCCCCACCGTACGCCGCCCGTCCACCAGCCCGAGGATGCGCTCACCGGGGCCCGCGGACCCCTCGTCGTCGAAGGTGTGGAGCTGCCCGTCCGGGGTAACAGCCATGTAGCGGCATCCGAACTGTTGCAGCCCCGCGTCCGGGTGCACGCGCACCACGCGGTCGAGGACGTCGGCTGGGGGAGGGGAGCTCACGGCACAGGTCGTCGGGCGCGCACCCACCGCGCGCGGGTGCAGACGCTAGCCCACGTCCGCGCCCGCCCGCTACCGGGAGAGCCCGCAGCGCTGCTTCCCCTCGGGGGTGTCGACCAGCCGGCAGTCGCACGCATCCAGGAGGGACTCGCAGCGCACCTCGTCCTCCGCCTGCACCGCGATGCGGGACTCCTCGCTCGCCGCCCGCTGCAGGCACGCCGTCCTCTCCGTGGAGTTGGCCGAGCACTCGCACAGCTTCTCGGACAGCTGCCGGCAGGGCCCCTTGCAGCCGGCCAGCAGGGGTGTCCCGGCAACGAGGAGGAGTGAGAGCGCGGCGCGGAGCATGGTGGGCGGCGCACCATGCCGCCCCCGCCGAGGCGGCGCAAGACGTGGCCGCACCGCGCGTGGCATGGTTCAACTCCCGTCTCCCGTCCCCGCGCCCATGGCCGAGTCCGCCCGCCCGAGCCGTCCGCTGTCCAACGCCGCGCTGCTGTGCCTCGGGCTCGGCGCTGCCGGCGGCGTGGCCGCGCTCGGCGGGGCCCTGCCGTGGGCCCACCTCCCGGGGCTCGCGGGGGGCTGCCTCGCCCTGCTGCTGCTGGGCTTCGACGGCGCCCGTCGCACCCCGCGCCTGCCCTGGGGCGTCGCCCTGCTCGCCCTCTCCGGTGCCTTCTGCCTGCTGCAGCTGGTCCCGCTCCAGGCGCCGCTGCTGGCCGTCCTCTCCCCGGAGAAGGCCGGGCTCGTGGAGGCGGTGCTCGCCCCGCTGGGGCTGTCCGGCCCGTCCCCCGTGACGCTGGACACTGCTGCCACCTGGCGAGAGGTCTCCAGGGCGTGCGCACTGGTGGCCGCGGCCTGGGCGGCGGCGCTGGCCTGCCGCTCGCGCACCTCCCGGCAGCGGCTGCTCACGGGGCTCGGGCTGCTGGCCGCCGCGGTGGCGCTTTCGGGCGTGGTCCACGCCGCGCTGGGGCTGCCCTCGCTGCTGGGCGTGTACGCCTTCTCCCAGGCGCTTCCGGTCGTCACCCCCTTCGGCAACCCCAACCACCTGGCCGGCTTCCTGGCGCTGGGTGGCGTGCTGCTTCTCGGACGGGCGCTGGAGGCGCGCCTCCGCACCGAGCAGGCGGCCTGGCTCTGCGCGTGGGGCTGCACCGCGTGGGCCGTCTGGGCTGCCCAGTCCCGCGCGGGGCTGGCCGCCTTCGGGCTCGCGTGCGCGTGCGCGGTGGCCTGGACGCGGGGACCCCGCGCGG
>VGRA01000061.1 GCA_016875515.1 Deltaproteobacteria bacterium
CGCGGCCATCACCGAGTCCCTCCTGGAGTCCGAGCTGTTCGGCCACGCCAAGGGGGCCTTCACCGGGGCCACGCGCGCCCGGCGCGGACTGTTCGAGGAGGCAGACGGCGGCACGCTCTTCGTTGACGAGGTGACGGAGACCTCTGCCGCGTTCCAGTCCCGCCTCCTGCGCGCCTTGCAAGAAGGGGAAATCCGCCGCGTGGGCGAGAGCAGCTCGCTCAAGGTGGACGTGCGCACGGTGGCCGCCACCAACCGGGACATCCACCGGGAGGTGGAGGAGCGCAGGTTCCGGCAGGACCTGTTCTACCGGCTCAACGTGGTGACGCTCCGGGTGCCGCCCCTGCGCGAGCGGCTGGAGGACGTGCCGCTCCTGGCCGAGCACTTCCTGCAGCGGGCCAACGCCCGCTCTGCCCGGAAGAAGCGGCTGACCGAGGCGGCGCTCGCCCACCTGCAGCGCCACGCCTTCCCCGGCAACGTGCGCGAACTGGAGAACCTGGTGGAGCAGGCCGCCGCCCTGTCCGAGGGGGAGGAACTGCTGCCCGAGGACTTCCCCCTGCGCGGGGCGGAAGCCGCCGGCAGCCCCCCTGTCCCGGCCAGCCCTTTGGGCGAGGTGCCCCGGCTGGAGGAGGCCGTGGCCGAGGCGGAGCGGCAGGCCATCCAGCAGGCCCGGGCCCGCTGGCCCCAGGACCTGGGCAAGGTGGCAGACGCGCTCGGCATCTCCCCCACCACGTTGTGGCGCAAGATGCGGCGCCTGGGGCTGTCCACCGAGGGTTGAATTCCATTCGTGAAATAGGCAAGCACCTGGATTTAATAGGTTTTTTCATTCCTGAATGGGCCCATTTCAGCTGTGAAATCCCGCGGGCCCCGGCGTGGGGGCATGGGTTTCCCAAGTGTATGAAATTATTTGTGTCTGTGGCGTTCAGGTCGTTGGCACGCGCAGTGCAGAACGGGGATTCAGGTGATGCCAACGGACGGGTGAACCGGTTTCCCCCCACCGCTTCAGCCGACTCGGCGGTCACCACACGGAAGAACCTGCGGCCCGGCCGTCCTCCTTAGATGGCCGGGCCGCTTTTTTTCCGGCCGGCCTGCAGCCCCCCCCCTCCACGCAGCACGGTCTCCGCTCCCCGCGAGGGAAGGGTGGCCGCGTGGGACATCTCGGCTGCCTTGAGGACCGGCTACTGGCTGAACAGCACGCTCGCCTTGCCCAGCCACGCGGACAGCGTGCCGGGGGCCACGCCCAGCAGCACCACGGCGGCCGTGCTGAGCACCAGCGCCAGCTCCGTCGTCCACTGGCGCTCGGGCACCGTGACGCCGTCCTGCGAGGGACGCATGTACATGTAGACCACCACACGCAGGTAGTAATAGACGCCCGCCGCCGAGGCGAGCACGCCCGCCACCGCCAGCCACACGAGGCCCGCGTCCACCGCCGCGCGGAAGATGAACAGCTTGCCCATGAAGCCCACCGTGGGCGGGATGCCGCCCAGCGACAGCATCATGGCCGCCATGGCCAGGGCCCATCCCGGCTTGCGCTGCGACAGGCCGGCGAACTTCTCCAGGTCCCACGCCGTGCCGCGCGGCTCGTCCTCGCGGCGCTCCAGCGCGGCCAGCGCCCCGAAGCTCCCGAGCGACGTCACCGTGTAGGCCAGCAGGTAGAAGAGGATGGCCTGCAGCGTCTGCTGCCGCGCCGCCCCCTCCGCCCCCGCCAGCAGCGGGGTGACGGCCAGCGGCCCCTCGCCGCCGGTGGGACGGGCGAACAGCGCTGCCACGCCGAGCAGCAGGTAGCCCGCGTGCGCCACGGAGGAGTAGGCCAGCATCCGCTTCACGTTGCGCTGCGGCAGCGCCATCAGGTTGCCCACCACCATGGTGAGCAGCGCCAGCGCGGCGAACGCGTAGGTCATGAGCTGCGCGTGGTTGGGGCCCAGGTCCTGCGCGAAGGGCAGGAACACCCGCACCAGGGACGCGAAGGCCGTCGCCTTCACCCCCGCGCTCATCAGCGCGGAGACGGGCGTGGGGGCGCCCTCGTACACGTCCGGCGTCCACATGTGGAACGGCACCGCCGCCACCTTGAAGGCCAGCCCCACCGCCACCAGCCCCGCCCCCAGGTAGGTGAGGCCCGGGTTGCTCGCCACGGCGGCCGGCAGCAGCCCCGCCAGCTCCGACAGCTTCGTGGTCCCCGTGGCGCCGTAGAGCAGCGAGGCGCCGTACACCAGGATGGCCGCGGAGAAGGCGCCGAGGATGAAGTACTTGAAGCCCGCCTCAGAGGGGCGCGTCCCGCGGCGCAGCCACGCGGACAGCGCGTACGTGGAGACCGACATCACCTCCAGGTTGATGAACAGGGTGATGAACTCGTTGGACATGGCCAGCAGGCTCATGCCCGCGCCGGCGAACAGCAGCAGCGCGTAGAACTCGCCGCGCTCGGCGTTGCGGTGGCGCAGGAAGCCCGCGGACACCAGCACCGAGAGCCCCAGCCCCACGCACACCAGCACCGTCACCGCCCCGCTGAACGGGTCCGACACGCCGAAGCCCAGGAACACCTCGCGGGCCGGCTCCAGCGTGGTGGCCGCGGCCACCGCGCCCGCCACCGCGGAGAAGGCCAGCGCCACCATGGACTGGTAGGCCCGGTTGATGGTGGCGGCAGACTGGAACACCTCCGTCAGCAGCAGCACGATGCCGCCCACCGCCAAGAGCAGCGCCGGCAGCACCGGCTGGAAGTCCAGGAACGTCAGGGAGGGGATGTTCATGGCTGGACCTGCGGGGGAACGGCGCCGGGCCGGAGCAACTGCAGCCCGGCGAGCGCCTTGTTCGTGCGGGAGGGGACGGGGGCCGCGGCGGTGGGCTGCCCGGCGAGCGGCATCACCGGCATCATCACCTGCTGCTCGGACACGCCGGAGGCACCGTCACCGAGCGCCGCCCGCGCCACGAAGCGCTCGGAGGACGGGTTCAGCCGGTCCAGGAACGGCTGCGGCACCAGCCCCATCACCACGATGAGGGCCAGGAAGGGCAGCGCCGCGGCAATCTCCCGCCCGCCCATGTCCTTCAGCCCCTGGTTCTCCCGCAGCGTCACCTCGCCGAAGAAGACCTTCTGCACCATCCACAGCATGTAGGCCGCCCCCAGGATGACGCCCGTGGCCGCCAGCACGCTGAAGGTGAGCGGCAGCGCGCTCTTCCAGCTGCCGAGCAGCACCAGGAACTCGCCCACGAAGCCGTTGGTCCCCGGCACCGCGATGCTGCTGAAGGTGACGACGACGAAGAACGCCGTGAACAGCGGCATCACGCGCGCAATGCCGCCGTAGTCCGCCATGAGCCGCGTGTGGCGCCGCTCGTAGAGCATGCCGAAGAGGAGGAACAGCGCCCCCGTGGACACGCCGTGGTTGAGCATCTGGTAGGCGGAGCCCGTGGCCCCCTCCACCGTGTAGGCGAACATGCCCAGCACGCAGTAGCCCAGGTGACTGACGGACGAGTAGGCGATGAGCTTCTTGATGTCCCGCTGCGCCAGGCACATCAGCGCCCCGTAGACAATTCCCACCACCGCCAGCAGCGCAATGGGCGTGCGGTACTGCTGCGCGGCGGCCGGGAACAGCGGGATGGCGAAGCGCCAGAAGCCGAAGGTGCCCAGCTTCAGCATCACGCCGGCGAGGATCATGGAGCCGGCCACAGGGGCCTGCACGTGGGCGTCCGGCAGCCAGGTGTGCACCGGGAACAGCGGCACCTTCACCGCGAACGCCAGCGCGAAGGCCAGGAACATCCACGGCCCCCACGCCTTGAGCGCCGCGGCCAGCGGGGACAGCGTGGAGGCGTCACAGCCCGTGGCCACGCAGCGGGAGACCTCCCCGGTGGCAGACAGCAGGCCGTTGTAGACGGTGGGGTAGTCGAAGCTGCGTCCACCGGCCGGCTGCACCACGAAGTACAGCCCCAGGATGGCCACCAGCATCAGCAGCGAGCCCACCAGGGTGTAGAGGAAGAACTTCATGGCGGCCATCTGCCGCTCCTCCGAGCCCCACACGCCCACCAGCAGGTACATGGGGATGAGCGAGGCCTCGAAGAAGACGTAGAAGACGATGATGTCCAGCGCGCACAGAGCCCCCAGCATGGCCGACTGCAGCACCAGCAGCGCCAGGTGGAACTCCTTCACCCGCTCGTCCACGTAGGTCCAGCTGGCCATCACCACCAGCGGCCCCAGGAAGACCGTGAGCAACAGCAGGCTGGCGGCCAGCCCGTCCACGCCCGTGTGGAAGCTGATGCCGAACTCGTCAATCCAGGAGGCCCGGTGCTCCAGCTGGAACTCGGGGCCGGCCGGGTCGAACTTCAGGTAGGCCAGGAGCCCCAGCACGCCGTCCACCAGCATCGCCACCAGCGTGGCCACGCGGATTTGCCCCTTCTCCGCGGCGGGCAGCAGCGCCACGAGCGCGGCGAAGAGCAGCGGCAGGAAGATGACCGCGTGCAGGAGGTGGGAGTCGAAGAAGCTCATGGCATCACCCGCGAGAGCGCGTACACGATTCCGCCCAGGGCGGCGGCGGCCATGATGGCCGCGTAGGCCTGCACATCACCGGTCTGGATGAGCCGAAGCGCGCTGCCCACCTGCGCCGTCACCCACGCCGTGCCCCGCACCGCCACGGTGTCAATGACGAGCGCGTCCAGCACCTGGTACGCCAGCCGGGCCACGAACTTCAGCGGCCGGATGAGCACCGCCTCGTACAGTTCGTCCGCGTAGAACTTGTTGCGGGACAGGTTGCGCGCAAACGCCAGCGCCGCCGGCAGCGGCTGGCCGGCGCGGGACGGGAAGAAGCGCGTGTACAGGAAGAACGCGGACCCCGCCCCGATGAGCGCAATCACCCATGCCTGCACGTAGGCGCCCCACGGCAGCCCGGCGTGGTCCGGCACCAGCACGGTGCCCGCCGCGGCCCGCACCTGCTCGGTGACGGAGAACACCGGCAGCAGGAAATTCTCGAACACCGGCTCGTGCGTCCCCGGCAGCAGCGGGAACGCCCACGCCGCCCCCAGCACGGACAGCACCGCCAGCACCACCAGCGGCGCGGTCATGGCCGCCGCGGACTCGTGGGCGTGCGGCACCTTCGCGTCCTTGCTTCGCTCGCCCTCGAACGCCAGCACGTACGCCCGCGTCATGTAGAAGGCCGTGGAGAGCGCCGTCAGCAGCCCCAGCGCGTAGGCCACGTGCATGGCCCCCTCGAAGCCCGGCACCACGTGGGTGTGGGCCGCGTGCAGGATGGCGTCCTTGGAGAAGAAGCCTGACAGCGGCACCACGCCGGTGATGGCCAGGGTGGCCACCGCGAACGTGGCCCACGTCACCTTCATCTCCTTGCGCAGCCCGCCCAGCTTCTGGATGTCCGTCTCGTCCCCGTTGCCGTGCATCACGCTGCCGGCGCCCAAAAACAGGCAGGCCTTGAAGAAGGCGTGCGTCACCAGGTGGAAGGCGGCGGCCCAGAAGGCCCCCACGCCCACGCCCAGGAACATGAGCCCCAGCTGGGACACGGTGGAGTAGGCCAGCACCTTCTTGATGTCGTTCTGGGTGAAGGCAATGAGCGCCGCCAGCAGCGCCGTGGTACCGCCAATGAGCGCCACCGTGGCCATGGCCGCGGGGGACAGCACGAGCAGCGGGCTCAGCCGGCAGAAGAGGTACACGCCTGCCGTCACCATGGTGGCCGCGTGGATGAGGGCGGAGACCGGCGTGGGGCCGGCCATGGCGTCCGGCAGCCACACGTACAGCGGCACCTGCGCGCTCTTGCCTGCCGCGCCCAGCAGGAACAGCAGCAGCGCTGCCGTCAGCACGCCGCCGTAGGTGAAGCCGGCGAGCGGCCCGGAGGCCACCCTGGACTCCAGCGTGACCTCCGCCCCGGGCGCCTTCGCCGCGGAGTAGGGCAGCGCGGTGGCCAGCGCCCCCACGCCCCTCAGGTTCAGCGGCCCCACCTGCGCCGCGCCCGCCTCCAGCCGCCCCGCCTGGGACGGGGCCTGCGCCGGCAGCGCCGCCACCATCAGCACCAGCAGGAAGCTCCCCAGCAGGAAGCCAAAGTCGCCCACGCGGTTGGTGATGAAGGCCTTGCGCCCGGCAAAGGCGTAGGCCGGGTTCTTGTACCAGAAGCCGATGAGCAGGTAGCTGCACATGCCCACGCCCTCCCAGCCCACGAACAACAGCACCAGGTTGTCCGCCATGACCAGCGTCAGCATCATGGCCACGAAGAGATTGAGGTAGGCAAAGAAGCGCCAGTACCCCTCGTCGTGTTCCATGTAACTGGTGCTGTACAGGTGGATGAGCGTGCCCACCCCGGTGATGACGAGCAGCAGCGTCCCGGACAGGTGGTCCACCGCCAGGCCGAAGTTGACGCGGAAGCCGCCCGCGGCGAACCAGGTGCCGTAGTCATGCCCCAGCGCGTAGGGCACCGCGTCCCCGAAGGGATTGGGCGCCGTCACCCCCGCGTTGTTGATGGCCGCGAACACCAGCAGCGACAGCATGAACGAGCCGGCCACCGCTGCGGTGGCCAGCAGGTTGACGTTGGCGCGGCCCAGCAGCCTGCCGAACACGCCGCTGATGAAGGCGCCCAGCAGCGGCAGCGCAATGATGAAGTAGAGCGACTCGGCCAGTCCGGCCGCGTTCACCCAGGTGAGCATGCTCGAGTGCAGGGCCATGGGGGTCAGTTCCTCAGGGTGCGCAGCTCATCCATGTTGATGGTGCCGCGGCTGCGGAATACCGAGATGACGATGGCGAGCCCAATGGCCGCCTCCGCCGCCGCCACCGCGATGATGAAGAACGCCGAGGCGTGCCCTGCGGCGTCTGCCCGGTCCCGGGCAAAGGCCAGGAAGGTGAGGTTGGCCGCGTTCAGCATCAGTTCGATGCTCATAAACACGACCAGCGCGTTGCGGCGCACCAGCACGCCGGCCATGCCGATGCAGAAGAGCACTGCGGCGAGGATGAGGTGGTGGGTGAGGGGAATCATCTCTGCGTGACCTTTCCGGGTGCGGCTAGATGCGCGCCTTCGCCACCACCACCGCGCCGACAATGGCGACCAGCAGCAGCAGCGACACCGCCTCGAACGGGAACAGGTACTGCGTGTAGATGACGCGCCCCATCTCCGCGAGCGTGCCGAACACCTGCGTCTGCTCCCCGGCAATCACCTGGCCTGCGCCCTTCGTCTTGGAGAGCGTTTCCACCATCACCAGGCACAGCCCGGCCGCGGACGCCCCGCCCACCACGCGGGCCAGCGTCACCTGCCCCGGCTGCAGGTCCGCGTCCGTCAGGCTCAGCAGCATGATGACGAACAGGAACAGCACCATGATGGCGCCGGCGTAGACCAACACCTGCAGCACGGCGATGGTGTGCGCCCACAAGAGCACGTACTCCGCCGCAAGGAAGAAGAACGCTCCCACCAGCGCCATGGCGCTGTGGACCGGGTTGCGGGCCAGGATGACCAGGAAGGCGCTGGAGACGATCCCCAGCGCGAACACCCAGAAGAGGACGTTCTCGACGCTCATTGCGGCAGCCCCTTGTTGTACGCGTCCTGGAAGGCGCCCCAGGGCTTGTCCCCGAGCGGGCACTTCTTCTGCTCCACGTGGGCGATGAACTCGTCCTTGAACTTCTGGAAGAAGCTGTGGGTGGGCAGGGCGGCCGCGTCCCCCAGCGCGCAGATGGTGTTCCCGAGGCCAATGGGCGGGTACGGGGCAATGGAGGACGCCACGTGCACCAGCGTCTCTAGGTCCTCGTGCGTGCCACGCCCCTCTTCAATCTTGCGCAGCAGCCGCGTCTGCCACGGGGTCCCCTCGCGGCACGGGGTGCACTGGCCGCAGGACTCCTCCGCGTAGAAGCGGGCCACGCGCCACAGGCAGCGCACCATGCAAGCCGATTCGTCCATGACGACGACGCCGCCGGACCCCGCCATGGTCTGCTTGGTCTTCAGCGCCTCGAACTCCAGCGCCACGTCCAGCTCGTCTGCCGTGAGCACCGGGGCGGAGGAGCCGCCCGGGATGACCGCCTTCACCTTGCGCCCCGCCGGCAGCCCGTTGCCGTACTCCGGCTTGAAGATGAGGTCCTTGACGGTGAGGTTGAGCGGCACCTCGTAGACGCCCGGCTTCTTCACCGTGCCGGACAGGCACACCAGCCGCGTCCCGCCGGACTTGTCCGTGCCCAGCCCCGCGTACCAGCCCGCCCCGCGCTGGAAGATGTGCGGCACCGAGGCCAGCGTCTCCACGTTGTTCACCACCGTGGGGGCGCCGAACAGCCCCACCACCGCAGGGAACGGCGGCTTGAGCCGGGGCCAGCCCTTCTTGCCCTCCACGGACTCCAGCAGCGCCGTCTCCTCGCCGCAGATGTATGCTCCCGCGCCGCGCACCAGGTAGCAGTCCAGCGAGAAGTCCCTGCCCAGCACCTTCTTGCCGAAGATGCCCGCCTTGTACGCCTCGTCAATGGCTGCCTGCGTGCGCTCCGCCTGGTGCTTGAACTCGCCGCGCAGGTAGACGTAACAGACGTGCGCGTCGAGCGCGTAGCAGGTGATGGCGATGCCCTCGAGCATCATGTGCGGGTCGTGCTCGAGGATGTAGCGGTCCTTGAACGTCCCCGGCTCGGACTCGTCCCCGTTGACGCACAGGTACTTGGGCTTGGGGTTGTCCTTGGGGACGAAGCTCCACTTCATCCCCGTGGGGAAGCCCGCGCCGCCGCGGCCGCGCAGGTTGGACTTCTTCACCTCGTCAATGACCTGCGCCGGGGCCATCTCCAGCGCCTTCTCCAGCGCCTGGTAGCCGCCGGCCGCCTGGTAGGTCTCCAGCGAGTGGGAGCCCGGCTTGCCCCAGGCCCGCGTAATGATCTTCTCAAACGGGGTGGTGAACATGGAAGCGCTCCGCTCAGGGCAGGCGGGAGAAGATCTCGTCGACCTTCTTCCGCGTGAGGTTCTCGTGGTGGTCTTCGTTGATCTGCAGACACGGGGCCGTGCCGCACGAGGCCAGACACTCCGTCTCGCGGAGGAAGAACGTGTCGTTCATCTCCCCGGACTTCAGCTGGAGCTTCTGCTCGAGGTGGGCGAGCAGGTCCTCGGCCCCCCACAGCGCGCAGGACAGGTTGGTGCACACGTCCACGGTGTACTTGCCCGGCTTCTTCGTGTGGAACATCACGTAGAAGGTGGCGACCTCGTACGCGCGCGCAGGCGTGACCTCCAGCCGCCGGGCGACCAGCTCCATGCCGTCCGGCGGGAGCCAGCCCTTCAGCTCCTGGAGCAGCCGCAGGGCCGGCAGCATGGCGGCACTCTTCCGGTCATCCGGGTAATGGCTGAGGAGCTCAGCGAGTTTGGTGTCGAACGTCTTCTGCTCGTCGGGGGAGAACAGGGCGTTGCCCATGGCGAGGGTGTCTCTAGGTGTGGCCTCCCCGGTTGTCAACGAAAACCCCGGTCCCACCGCCAGACGACGAGGGCCGGAACCGCGAACGATTCCGGCCCCTTGCAGCCACTTCGGGCAGTCGGCCCCGGCGGGCCAGCGGAACAGCGGTTCAGCGGCGCAGGCTGTAGCCCTTCTCGGCCAGCAGCGTGGCGAGCGCGCGGACCACGATGCCGGCGCGCACCTGGGCCACCCGCAGTGCCTCCACCCGTTGCAGATCTGCCTCGGACAGGTCTGCCACCCAGCCGCCCGAGAGGGACGGCGCGGCTGCGGCTGC
>VGRA01000062.1 GCA_016875515.1 Deltaproteobacteria bacterium
CCTCCGGCACCATCGCCGTGTCCAGGCACGAGCGCGTGGGCACCGAGGCGGACGACTACCCCATCACCGTGGTGGGAAAGTGGCCGTACTACCTCTCGAAAATCTACGAGGAGAAGCTGGCCCTGGAATTCTGCCGGAAGAACCAGCTGCCGCTGGTGGTGCTCAACCCCTCGCTGCTCATGGGCCCCGGGGACGACCGGCTCTCATCCACCTGGACGGTGGCCAAGTTCCTCAACGGAGAGCTGCCCTCCCTGCCCGGCGGCGGCATGAGCTTCGTGGACGCCCGGGACGCGGCGGACGCCTTCGTGGCGGCGCTGACGAAGGGGGAGCTCTACGGCCGGCACCTGCTGGGCGTGAACATGACCATGGACGAGTTCTTCGGCCGCATCTCCCGGCTGTCCGGGGTGCGCCCGCCGTGGCTCAAGCTTCCCTCCGCCGCCAACATCCTGGGGGCCCAGCTGCTGGAGCGGCTGGCGGACTGGCGCGGCACGGAGGCGGCGCTGGATCCCCAGGAGGTGGAGATCGGCGAGCACTGGTTCTGGCTGGATGCCTCCAAGGCGGAGGCCGAGCTGGGCTTCCGCGCCCGGGACGCGCAGGAGACGCTGCACGACACCGTGCAGTACATCTTCGCCCGCACCCCGCCGCGCTCCCTGCCCGGGGAGAAGGGCCGGCTGTGGGCCCTGCGCAATGGGTAGGGCTCAGCCCACCACCCGGTTCCGCCCGCCCTTCTTCGCCTTGTACAGGTTGGCGTCCGCCACCTTGACGAACTGCAGCGGCTCCGTCATGTCGGACGTCAGGTCCGCCACGCCCATGGAGACCGTCACCGGGATGGGCTTGCCCTCGAAGGCGAAGGGATGGTCCTCCACCATCTTGCGGATCTTCTCCGCGAAGGTGCGCGCCTTGTCCGGGCCGGACTCCGGCAGCACCACGCAGAACTCCTCGCCGCCGTAGCGGGCGAAGCACTCCTCCTTGCGGATGCGCGCCCTGACGGTCTGCGCCAGGTCCCGCAGCACCTGGTCCCCGGCCAAGTGGCCCTGCGTGTCGTTGATCTGCTTGAAGTGATCAATGTCGAACATGAGCAGGGACAGCGCCCGGCCGTAGCGGTGGCAGCGCCCCATCTCCCGCTCGAGGAACTCCATCAGGTACCGCTTGTTGCTCACCTGCGTGAGGCCATCCAGGATGGTCAGCCGGTAGATCTCCTCGAAGTAGAGGCTCTCCAGGTCGTTGCCGGACAGGAACTTGAACAGCCCACCGCCCACCTTCACGAAGTCCCCGGGCCGCAGCTCCGTCTCCTCCTTGATCTCCCCCGGCTTGGGCTCCACGAAGGTGCCGTTGGTGGACCCCAGGTCCTCCACGTAGACCCGGTTGTTGCGCAGCGTGAAGCGCGCGTGGCGCCGGGACACGTTGTCCAGGTCCACCACGATGTCGCACTCGGGATCTCTCCCCACCGTGTACTCGCGCTGGCTCAGCACGAAGCGCTTGCCCGGGTTGGGCCCGGCAATCTGCACCAGGCAGGACTCGGTGAACCCCTTCACCTTAGGACTCGTGGAGATCTTCGTGATGCGCGTCTCAGACTTGCTCATGACGTCTTTCCCCCCCGGGACACGTCCCCTCACCCCACCGCCGAGGCCACGTGCTGGCTGCCCCACCGCGCCAGCGCGAACAGCGTCTCCTGGGGGTTGACCCCCAGCGCAGTCGGAAGCACCGAGCCGTCTACTACGAACAGGTTGTCCATGCCGTGGTAGCGCAGGCGGCTGTCTACCACGCTCTGGTCCGGGTTCTTCCCCATGCTGCAGCCGCCCATCTGGTGCGCCGTCACCACGCGCACCTGGAGCGGCGCCCACGGGGCTTCCTCCAGCTTCGTGAGCTCCTGCTCGTTGCGGATGACCACCGGCTGCGCGTGCAGCGACATGACCTGCCGGGCCCCCGCCGCCAGCTGGATGCGCGCCATCTCCCGGCACGCCACCTTGAACGCCTCGAAGTGGTACGGCTTGAGCGGGTAGTCGATCCTCAGCCGCCGCTCCCGCGGGCCGCGCAGCCGCACCGTGCCCCCCTCCTCGTCCTCCAAGAAGCCGTCCACCGTCAGCGCCAGCATGGCCTGCACGTAAGGCAGCCGCGCCATCAGCGCCTGGTGGTCCGCCCCGAAGCCGCTGAAGGTGGTGGCGGCCAGCATGGGGTGCACGGGCGGCACCTCCAGGAAAAAGCCCAGCTTCCCCGGCCCCCGCTCCATGAAGTGGTGGCTGTAGCAGGCCTGCGGTGCGCCGCGGAACGCCTCCACCGGCTTGTCGAACTCCGCCCCCATCACCACAACCGGGTGCAAGAACAGCCGCTTCCCCACGCGCCCCTGCGCGAACAGGTCCGAGCGCATCAGCAGCGCCGGCGAGTTGATGGCCCCGCCGGAGGCCACCGCCACCTTCGGCCGCACCGTTATCCGCCGCCCGCTGGGCCGGTCCGTGGCCTCGTCCAGCACCTCCGCGTGCACCGCCGTCACCTTCCGCCCGGACCACTCGAACCGCTCGGCCCGCGTGTTGGCGTACAGGGTGAGCCCGGCAGCCACCGCGTCCTTCAGGTAGGTGACGTGCATGGCCTGCTTGGCGTCCACCGGGCAGCCCATCCCGCAGCTGCCCAGGTTGGCGCAGCCGTTCACGTTCCGCCGGATGAGCGCCCGCTCGTAGCCCAGCTTCCCGCAGCCGTCCCACAGCGCGCGGTTGTTGGCGTTCATCAGCGCCAGCGGCCACTCGGCAATGTTCAGCCGCTTCTCCACCGCCTCGAAGTGAGGCGCCAGCGCCTCCGGCGTCAGCCCCTCCACCCCGTGCGCGTCCCGCCAGTGCGCGAGCACCCGGTCCGGCGTGCGGAAGCTGGAGCACCAGTTGACGGTGCTGCCGCCCCCCACGCTGCGCCCCTGCAATATCTGGATGGACAGGTCGTCCGTGAAGCGGTTCCCCAGCTCCTGGTACAGCTTGGGGTAGGCGGTGGACTCCCGCTGGTCGAACCCCTCCCGCGTGTGATGGCCCCCCTCTTCCAGCATCACCACGGACAGCCCGCGCCCCACCAGCTCGTGCGCGAGCACCGCGCCGCCAGGGCCGGACCCCACGATGCAGACGTCGCAGGACAGCTCCAGGTCCGCCGTCACCTCCGCGCCCCGGTAGATGCGCCCCTCGCTCACGGTGCCTTGACCTCCACCGGGCCGCTGTAGCCCACCGCCGCCCAGGTGCGCGAGTCCCCGTAATAGGCCGCGAGCAGGAGCCCCCGCAGCGCCTGGTAGCCGGTGCGGCGGAGGGCCAGCCGGCTGTCCCGCCACTCGCGCAGCACCTCGTCCTGGGCGGGCGGCAGCAGCGCCGTGAAGGGGCGCATCCGCCCGCCGAACAGCGCGTTGGTCACCGCGTTCTCGAACAGCCGGAGCAGCTGCTTCGCCTCCGCTTGCACGGACGGATCGGTCTTCTGCAGCACCGCGTCCGCCACCGCCGCCGTCCCCAGCTCCTCCACCGTGGGGAAGCCCGGCCGGTCTGGACAGATGCGGGCCGCCAGCGCCACCATCACCGCGTACTCCTGCGCGTCCAGGACCTTCAGGTCGCCCCGGGGGAGATCCCGCGGCGGCCCCTTGCGGAGCGACAGCGCCCCGGCCCCGCCCAACGCGAGCAACGCCCCGCCCAGGAGCCCCTTCTTCAGGAACCCGCGGCGTTTCTGCCCGGACGGTGGGAGGTACATCACGGAACGCATGGTATCGGACGATAGGCTAGCAAAGCCTCGCGCCCTTACCAAAGCGGACTAATGTCTCCGACTGACGCGCGGGCACCTTTCCCCGCGCGCATCCAGCGGCGTAGGGAGAGACCCATGGCGAAACTCCTCGCAATGATCCTCGCGGGTGGGCAGGGCACGCGGCTGGACCCGTTGACCCGGGAGCGGGCCAAGCCGGCAGTCCCCTTTGGCGGGCGGTACCGCATCATTGACTTCTGCCTGAGCAACTTCGTCAACAGCGGCGTCTACAAGATCAAGGTCCTCACCCAGTACAAGTCCGACTCGCTCAACAAGCACCTGTCCCGGGCGTGGCAGATGTCGTCCTTTTTGGGCCACTACGTGGAGCCGGTGCCCGCGCAGATGCGGACCGGGACGGACTGGTACAAGGGCAGCGCGGACGCCATCTACCAGAACCTCAACCTGGTAACGGACGAGGAGCCGGACCACATCTTCGTCTTCGGCGCGGACCACGTGTACCGCATGGACGTCCGGCAGATGCTGGACTTCCACGTGGCCCGGAAGGCGGCGTGCACCGTGGCCGCCATCCCCGTCCCCATCGAGGAGGGGCACGAGTTTGGCATCATCGACGTGGGGCCCAACGGGGAGATGCGGAACTTCCTGGAGAAGCCAAAGAATCCCCCGCCCATGCCCGGCAACCCGCGCATGTGCCTGGCCTCCATGGGCAACTACCTGTTCTCCAAGGACGCGCTGGTGCGCGAGGTGGTGCGGGACGCCGCCCTGGACGACTCCGCGCACGACTTTGGCAAGTCCATCATCTCGGAGATGTACAAGCACTCGCCGGTGTACGTGTACGACTTCGCCACCAACGTCATCCCGGGCCAGGGGGAGAAGGAGCGCGGCTACTGGCGGGACGTGGGCAACATCGACACCTACTACCAGTGCAACGTGGAGCTGGTGGACGTAGACCCGGTCTTCAACCTCTACAACGAGCGGTGGCCCATCCACAGCGCCCACACCTCCGCCCCGCCGGCGAAGTTCGTCTTCGAGGATCCCGCTTCGCAGCGCGTGGGCTGCGCCACCGACTCGCTGGTGAGCGCCGGCTGCATCATCTCCGGCGGCCACGTCTCCGGCAGCGTGCTGAGCCCGCGCGTGCGCGTGAACAGCTTCAGCGACGTGTCGGACTCCATCCTCTTCGAGGACGTGCAGATTGGGCGGCACTGCCGCATCCGGCACGCCGTCATCGACAAGAACGTGGAGATTCCGCCCCACACCACCATTGGGTACGACTTGGAGGCGGACCGCCGCCGCTTCGTCGTCACACCGGGGGGCGTGGTGGTCATCCCCAAGGGCATGAAGTTGTAGGTCCCGCGGTCGCCCGGCCGGCCGCTTCCCTGCCCGCAAGCGCTGCCCCGGCAGGCGGGGGTGCTCCACGCGTGGGGGGGCAGGCCGCTGTGCTACCTGCTGCTCTCCACCTGGTTCTCCGTGGGGCCTCACCCGCTGGCCGCGCGCTGGGTGCAGGAGCACTTCCTCGTCCATCCGGAGGCCCCGCACCAGGAGACCTCCAACTACGAGGGGCCGCTCAACCGGCTGGCCTTCAACGTGGGCTACCACGTGGAGCACCACGACCTCATGCGCGTCCCGTGGCTGCTGCTGCCCCGGGTACGGGCCCTTGCGCCCGGGTACTACGACGGGCTGGCGGTGCACCGCTCCTGGACGCGGCTCTGGGTGCGCTTCGTGCTGGATCCCGCCATCACGCTCCGGAGCCGGGTGTTGCGCGGCGAGCACGTGGTTCCCAACTGGGAAGGTTCCACGCTAGGAAGCCCCCGCTTGCCCCCCGGGCAGGCAGACGTGCCCATTCCCCCCGCGCAGTCTGCGTGACGGAGGCAGGACCATGCTCGAGAAGCTGATGCCGAAGTCGGACGAGTTCTTCGACGCGTTCGACGCCCAGGCAGCCGCAACGGTGGAGGGGGCCCAGCTGGTCGCGGCGCTGCTCGAGGACCTGACCGACGTGGAGAACAAGGTGCGGGCCATCAAGGAGGTGGAGCACCGGGCGGACGGCGTCGTGCACGGCGCCTTCGGCCGGCTGCACACCCAGTTCATCACCCCGTTCGACCGCGCGGACATGTACCGGCTCATGTCGAAGATCGACGACATCCTGGACATGGCCGAGGCGGCCGCGGTGCGCATCCGCATCTACGAGCTGTCGGACGCGCCGGAGGACGCCCGGACGCTGGGCCGCGTGCTGGTGAAGTGCGCGGAGACGGTGCAGCGGGCCGTGCGGGCGCTGCGCACCATCAAGCAGCCGGAGCAGATGCTCTCCGAGTGCCGCGAGGTGCGCCGGCTGGAGAACGAGGCGGACGAGCTCTTGCGCCAGGGGCTGGTGAAGCTCTTCAAGAGCGGCGCGGACCCGCTGACCATCATCAAGTGGAAGGAGGTCTACGACCTCCTCGAGAGCTCCACGGACCGCTGCAAGGACGTGGCGAACATCATCGAAGGCGTGGTGCTGGAGCACGCCTGATGTTGCTCGCGGCCGTGGTGGGGCTGGTGCTGCTGGCCCTCGTCTTCGACTTCATCAACGGTTTCCACGACGCGGCCAACAGCATTGCCACCGTCGTGTCCACGCGCGTGCTGTCCCCTGCCGCCGCGGTGGCCTGGGCCGCCTTCTTCAACTTCATCGCCGCGTTCGGCGGGGAGCTGAAGGTGGCGAAGACCATGGGCAAGGGCCTCGTCGAGTTCGAGCTGCTCAAGGCCCAGGGTACGAACGCGGTGCTGCTGTTCGTCTTCGCCGCGCTGATGGGCGCCATCGTGTGGAACCTGCTCACCTGGTGGTGGGGGCTGCCGTCCTCCTCGTCCCATGCGCTGGCAGGCGGGATGATCGGCGCGGCGCTGGTGGCGCTGGGCTTCAAGGGGCTCATCTCGGCGGGCATCCTGAAGATCGCCGGCTTCATCTTCATCTCCCCGCTCATCGGTACCACCATTGGCGCGGCCATGATGATTGGGAGCCACTGGCTGGTGCACCGCAAGGTGCTGGCGCCCTTCCTGGGGGCGCTGGCGCTGTTGGGGGTGGCGTGGGGCTGGCAGCGGCTGACGCACGGCAGCGCGCTGGGGGTGCAGGATCTCATCTTCATCTCCCCCGTGGTGGTGCTGGTGATGGGGGCCATCCTGTACTTCACGCTGTGGCGGGCGTGGGAGCACACCCCCACGCGGGTGGACGGCTGGTTCCGCAAGCTGCAGCTGGTCTCGTCTGCCATCTTCAGCTTCAGCCACGGCACCAACGACGCGCAGAAGGTGATGGGCATCATCGGCGTCATCCTCTACGGCACCATCTGGTCCGGGCAGGAGTTCCACATCCCCATGTGGGTGGTGCTGGCGTGCCACGGCGCCATTGGGCTGGGCACCCTGTTCGGCGGGTGGAAGATCGTGAAGACCATGGGCCACTCGCTCACCAAGCTGCAGCCCATTGGCGGCTTCTGCGCGGAGACGGGCGGCGGCGTCACCATCCTCGGCGTGGCGGCGCTGGGCATCCCGGTGTCCACCACGCACACCATCACCGGGGCCATCGTGGGGGTGGGCGCCACCAAGGGCACCAAGGCGGTGCAGTGGGGCGTGGCGGGCCGCATCGTCTGGGCGTGGTTCTTCACCATCCCGGCGGCCGCCGCGGTCTCCGCGGCCTTCTACTTCGTGGGCAAGCTGCTGCTGCCGGCGCAGTAGCCGCTCCCCGGCGCTCAGGCCGGGACGCTGCGCAGCTTCTGGCTGAAGTGCCGGAGCGTCTGCTCGATCTCCTGGTTCACGCTCTTGAGCAGGTCCTGCTTCTCGCGGAAGGGCAGGAAGGCGCTCTTGAAGCCGCTGACCAGCACGGTGGTGAGGTCCTCCAGCGTCAACCCGCACGCGGTGTGGGCGAGCATCAGCTCCCGCGTCACGGTGGTGTCCGTGATCAGCCGGTTGTCGGTGTTGACGGTCACCCGCAGGCCGTAGTCGAAATAGAAACGCAGCGGGTGGCTCTCCAGGCTGTCCACCGCGCCGGTCTGCAGGTTGGAGGAGAGGCACGCCTCCACCGGGATGCGGTGATCATTGACGTAGTTGAGCAGGTCCCCGTCCTCGCGCAGCCGCACCCCGTGGCCAATGCGGTGGGCACCCAGGTAGTGGATGGCCTGGCTGATGCTCTCCGGGCCGTAGGCCTCCCCGGCGTGGGCGGTGCAGTTGACGTTGTTCTTCAGGATGAGCTGGAAGGCGTCCTTGTGGTCCTTGGCGGGGAAGTTGTACTCGGCCCCCGCCAGGTCGAAGCCGGTGACGCCGCGGTTCTTGTAGGCCACCGCCAGCTCCGCTAACCGCATGGAGGTGGAGGGGTTGATGTGGCGGATGCCGCAGATGAGGACGCCGGTCTTGATGCCGGTCTCCCGCTTGGCCACCCGCAGCCCCTCCAGCACCGCGTCCAGCACGGTGGTCATCTTGAGCCCCCGCTGCTGGTGCAGCGCCGGGCTGTAGCGGACCTCCAGGTAGCGGACGTTCTCCGCCGCGGCATCCACCGCCAGCTCGTACGCGGACCGGTAGAGGGACTCGTACGTCTGCAGCACGGAGAGCGTGACGTCGAACGCCACGAGGTACTCCTCGAGGCTCCCGCACTTCTCCCCCATGTGGATGGCCCGGGCGAGCCCCTCGGGCGTGTCCGCGGGCAGCTTCACCTTCTGCTGCTCGGCCAGCTCGAGGATGGTCTGCAGCCGCAGCGAGCCGTCCAGGTGGCAGTGGAGGTCCGCCTTCGGCAGCGCGCGGAGCAGTTCCTCGGTCACCGGCAGGTTGGACACCGGCTGCGCAATGTCCGAGGCGCGCCGCTCGGTGGAGGGGATGCCGTGGGACGCCGGGAAGCCTTCCTCGTGGATGGACGCCATGGAGGGGACTCTAGGGTGGCCCCCGGAGCCCCGCCACAGTTCCTCCTCCAGTGAGTGAGCTGCCGGTCAGCGCTTCAGCTCGAAGCCCGCTGACGTTCCCCCGCCCTCGCGCGGCGCGAGCCAGGCCTCGCCTCCGTGCGCGCGCGCGGCGGCCTGCACCAGCGTGAGCCCCAGCCCCAGCCCGTCCGCGTGGCCCCCGCGTCCCCGCTGGAACTTCCGGAACGGCTCGAGGCCCGGGGGGACGCCCGGCCCCCGGTCCAGCACCGCGAAGCGCACGGACTCGGGCGAGAGCGTGAGGACCAGCCTCTCGGCGCCGCCTCCGTGCGAGCGGGCGTTGTCGAGCAGGTTGCCGAGCGCGCGCAGCAGCACGCCCGCATCCGCCGAGAACCCGTCTTCTCCCGTTCCCTGGCAGTCCAGCAGCTCCGGGCCCAGACCTGCGCGCTCGAGCGCGCGGGTGGCCAGCTCCTTCGCCGACACCGGCGTGGGCCTCAGCAATCCCAGCTCCGCGCGGGACCTCGCGAGCAGCCCGCCCACCAGTCCGTCCAGCTCCTCCAGCTCCCGCTCCAGCCCGTCCAGCCGCTCGGGCGTGGGCGAGCTCCGGATGAGCTCGGCGAGTACCCGCAGGCGGGCAAGCGGCGTGCGCAGCTCGTGGGACACCGTGGCGAGCAGCTCCCGCTGCTCGTTCACCTGCGCCTCCAGCCGCGCGGCCATCTCGTTCACCGCCCCCGCCACCGCGCCGATTTCGTCCGGTGACCGGCAGCCCACCTCCGCGCGCGCGGACAGGTCTCCGTTGCCCAGCCGCCGCACCACCCCGGAGAGCTCGTCCAGGGGGCGCGCAAGGCGCCGTGCCACCGCGCCGGATGCCAACCACACCACGCAGAGCGCCCCGGCCAGGGCCGCGAACCATCCCCAGCGCAGGGGCGCGTGCGCCAGGCACACCCGCGCCGTCCCGAGCGTCCGGCCATCACGGCGTACGGGGAGCTCCAGCGCGCGCGGGCCGCAGGCTGCGCCCGCCGAGAACAGCCGCTCGCCGGA
>VGRA01000063.1 GCA_016875515.1 Deltaproteobacteria bacterium
CCGCACCGCGCCCCGATGCCCCCCGGGCGGCGCCGGTCCCGGGGCCCGTGGCTGCCCGTCCTCCCCCATCCGGCCCGCAGGCGGCAGCGCCGGCGGCTCCCCCGGGACGCGCGGTCCGGAAGCTCGCGGACCTGCCGAAGGTGGAGCGCTTCCGCGAGGAGGACCGCCGCCCGTTGGACGAGATCCGCCGGGGGCTGGGCGAGTGCACCCGGTGCAAGCTGTGCAGCGGGCGCAAGAACGTGGTGTTCGGCGTGGGGAACCCGCACGCGGAACTGGTCTTCGTGGGCGAGGGGCCGGGGGCGGAGGAGGATGCGCAGGGCGTGCCGTTCGTGGGCGCCGCCGGCGGGCTCCTCACGAAGATGATAGAGGCCATGGGCTTTTCGCGGGACGAGGTCTACATCTGCAACGTGGTGAAGTGCCGCCCGCCCGGCAACCGCACGCCGGAGTTGGATGAAATTGCCGCGTGCGAGCCCTTCCTGCGCGCGCAGCTTGCGGCCGTGCAGCCGAAGGTGATGGTGGGCCTGGGCAAGACGGCGGTCCAGGCGTTGCTGCGGCAGGAGGTTTCCATCACGCAGGCGCGCGGGACGTGGCGCGAGTACGCCGGCGTCCCGCTGATGCCCACGTTCCACCCGGCCTACCTGCTGCGCAACCCAGCGGCGAAGAAGGATGCCTGGGAGGACCTCAAGAAGGTGATGAAGCTGATGGGGAAGGAGCCGAAGAGGCCATGACCGGACGGCTGGAGACGCACCGCTTCACCTCGCACGCGCTGGAGGGGAACCCGCTGGGGGACCCCGCCGAGCGCACGCTCCACGTCTGGGTGCCGCCGGGGGCGTCCGGGCGGCTGCCGGTGGTGTACTTCCTCCACGGCTTCGCCGGGACGGTGGATGGGTGGCTGCAGTCCCCGGGCTTCGGGCCGAACATGCCGGTCCGGCTGGGGGCGAAGGTGGGGGCGGGGGAGCTGCCGCCCTTCCTCGCGGTGTTCGTGGACGGGTGGACGGCCCTGGGCGGGGCGCAGTGGCTCAACAGCCCCGCAACCGGCAACTACCTGGACTACCTCAGCGAGGACGTGGTGCGGTTCGTGGACGCGGCGTACGCCACGGTGGACGCGGCGGGGGGGCGCGCGCTGGTGGGCAAATCCTCCGGCGCCTACGGGGCGCTGGTGGCCGCCTCGCTGCGCCCGGGGCGCTTCGGGCACCTGGCGTGCCACGCCCCGGACTCCGCGTTCGAGTACTGCTACCTGCACGATCTCCCCAAGGTGGCCGGCGCGCTGCTGGCCGCCGGAGGACCGGAGGCGTGGCTGCAGGGGTTCCGGCAGCGCGTGCGCGAAACGAAGATGCGGGGGGATGACTTCGCCGTCATCAACATCCTGGCCATGGCGGCGGCCTACTCGCCCCGGGCCGGCGCGCCGCTGGGGCTGGATTTGCCGTTCGAGCCGCACACGGCGCGCCTGCGGCTGGAGGTGTGGAAGCGCTGGACGCAGCATGATCCGGTCCGCTTCGTCCCCGAACGGGTGGAGAGCTTCCAGCAGCTCTCCTCCCTCTTCCTGGACTGCGGGACGCGGGACGAGTTCAACCTCCGGTGGGGGGCGCGGATGGTCTCCGAGTCCCTCCGGGCCGCCGGGGTGGACCACGTCCACGAGGAGTTCGAGGACGGCCACATGGGCATCAACTACCGGTTCGAGAGATCCCTCTCGTATCTGCTGCCGCGCATGGCCCGCTGAAGCCAGCGGGCGCACAGGGAAGGCATCCACATGTCAGACATCTACGGGCTTGGACGGGTGGTGGGGGAGACGGGGGTGCTGCCGCAGCGGGCGAGGCGGCTGGACCCCGGGCTGCCCCTGCGCGAGGACGAGCTGCTCGTTGACGTGGAGAGCCTCAACATCGACGCGGCGTCCTTCAAGCAGGTGAAGGACTCGGTGGGTGGGGACCCCGCGAAGATGGTGGAGGTGATCCTCGGCATCATCTCGGAGCGGGGGAAGATGCAGAACCCGGTGACCGGCAGCGGCGGGATGCTGATTGGCCGGGTCCAGGAGATAGGCAGCCGCCACCCGGCGCGCGCCACGCTCAAGCCGGGGGACCGCGTTGCCACGCTGGTGAGCCTGACGCTCACCCCGTTGGTCATCCGCAGGGTGAAGGCCATCCAAGTGGGGATCGACCGCGTGGACGTGGAGGGCCACGCGCTGCTGTTCTCGAGCGGCATCTACGCGAAGCTGCCCGCGGACATGCCGGACACCCTGGCCCTGGCGGCGCTGGACGTCTGCGGTGCGCCCGCGCTGGTGGCCCGTTACGTGAAGCCCGGCCTGACCGTGGCCATCCTCGGGGCGGGCAAGAGCGGGGCGCTGTGCCTGGCGCAGGCCCGCCGCAGCATGGCCGGGCAGGGCAGGCTGCTCGCGCTGGACATCTCCGCCGAGGCGCTCGGGACGCTCAAGGGGCTGGGGCTGTGTGACGCCGCGCTCCCGGTGGACGCCACGAAGGCGGTGGACGTGATGCAGGCAGTGGCGGGGGCCACGGGCGGGCGGCTGGCAGACCTGGTGGTCAACTGCGCCTCGGTGCCCAACACGGAGATGGCCACCATCCTGTCCTCGCGCGAGGGGGGCACCGCCATCTTTTTCTCCATGGCCACCTCCTTCTCCGGGGCTGCGCTGGGGGCGGAAGGCGTGGGCAAGGACGTCACCATGATCGTGGGGAACGGCTACGTGCCGGGCCACGCGGATCTCACGCTGGAGTTGCTCCGGTCCGAGCCGGGGCTGCGCGCGCTGTTCGAGAAGCGGTACGTGTAGGGATTTCCGGGAGCACCACCACATGCCAGGACCGTTCATCCAGGACGAGCAGATTGACTCCGCGCGCGCCGCCGCGCACGAGGTGACCCAACCCGTCATCGACTTCATCCACCGCCACTCCTCCGTCTCCGTGGAGCGGACGGTGCTGCGCATGTTCGGCATGGACGGGGCCGGGCAGCTGGGCATCCCGCTGGCCAACCTGATGGTGGACAAGCTCCACGCGGCGAAGGTGCTGCACAAGGGGGCGGCCTACTGGTACGGCCGGGCGCTGCAGCTGGGGGCGCGCAGCCCGCTGGACGCGGTGGAGCGGCTCACCGCGCTGCCCGCGGACAAGCTCGCCCCCCTGTCCCCGGAGAGGGAGGGGAACCTCCGCGAGGCGGTGCGGCAGGAGGCGCGGGCCGCCATGGGGGAGCTGCACTCCCGGGTGGAGGCGCGCAGCGCGCTGCGGGCGGAGTTGGGTGGGATGCCGCCAGCGCCGCACAAGTACGTCATCGTCGCCACCGGCAACATCTACGACGACGTGGACCAGGCCCGCGCCGCGGCCCAGGCGGGGGCAGACGTCATTGCCGTCATCCGCAGCACCGCACAGTCCCTGCTGGACTACGTCCCCCACGGGGCCACAACGGAGGGGTACGGCGGCACCTACGCCACGCAGGAGAACTTCCGCATCATGCGGGAGGCGCTGGACGACGAGTCGAAGAAGCTGAAGCGCTACGTGCAGCTGACCAACTACAGCTCCGGCCTGGCCATGGCGGAGATTGCCTGGGCAGCGGCCTACGAGCGGCTGGACATGCTGCTGAACGACGCCATGTACGGGATCCTCTTCCGCGACATCAACATGAAGCGGACGTTCCTGGACCAGTACGTCAGCCGCCGCATCTGCGCGTACGCCGGGATCATCATCAACACCGGCGAGGACAATTACATCACCACCGCGGACGCCTACGAGGCGGCGCACACCGTCATCGCCTCCCAGTTCATCAACGAGTCCTTCGCACACCGCGCCGGGCTGAAGGACTGGCAGCTGGGGCTGGGCCACAGCTTCGAGATTGATCCCCACCGCCCGGACACGCTGCTTCTGGAGCTGTCCCAGGCCATGCTGGTCCGGCGCTGCTTCCCCGACGCGCCGTGCAAGTACATGCCGCCCACCAAGCACAAGGAGACAGACATCTTCTTCAGCCACGCGTACGACGTGATGGCAGACCTGGTGGCCATCTGGACGCGGCAGGGCATCCAGCTGCTCGGCATGATGACCGAGGCCATGCACACCCCGCTGCTGGCAGACCGGTACGTGGCGCTCAAGGCGGCCAACTACCTCTACAAGGCGGCGCGCGGCATCGACGAGGAGTTCGTGGTCCGCGAGGACGGGAAGATCGCCCACCGGGCGCGGGAGGTGTTCGGGCGCGCCACGGAGTTGCTGGAGGAGTGCCGGAAGGACGGCCTGGTGGCCGCCATTGGCCGGGGGCGCTTCGGCGACGTGAAGCGCACCGAGACCGGCGGCAAGGGGCTGGACGGCGTGTTCGAGCGCGGGGTGGACTACTTCAACCCCATGCTGGAGATTCTGGAGGAGAAGGCGTGATCACGCTCGCCCTGACGGCCCTGCTGGGGGCTGCGCCTGCCACGGCGACCACCCCGTTCAAGATCCCGCCCATCCGGCTGGCGGTCCCCTCGGACTGGACCCACACGGAGAAGGAGGGCACCCACCGCTTCTCCGCGCCGTCCGGGGAGGCGTGGCTGGAGGTGGACGTGGGGCAGGTGCAGGCCCGCGGCATGTCCGCGGAGACGTGCGTGCAGAAGATCACCGCGGGCATTGGCGGCCGGTTCGAGCGGCTGTTGCTGGGCGGCCAGCCGGCGGCCCACGCGGCGGTGGTGGACGTGGACAAGAAGAGGCGGCAGTTCGCGTCCGACACGTGGGTGGGCTGCAACGGCAGGACGACCTGGTCCATCAGCGCGCACCACGTGAAGGCGAAGGCGGCGGCGCTCCTCCCCGTGCTGGAGCAGGTGGCCGCGTCGTTGGAGTACCTGGAAGGGAAGGGGAAGTAGCCATGGCCGTCCGCGAGGCGAGGCAGATCATCCGTCCCTACGGAGACCGGCGGGACGACGGGGTCATCCAGCTCTCCTTCACGCTGCCGGTGCCCTGCACCGAGCGGGCGAAGGAGGCGGCGCTCCAGCTGTGCCAGCAGATGGGGCTGAAGGACGTGAAGGTGCACGGCATGGAGAAGGCGGCAGACAGCTACACGCTGTTCATCGTCTACGCGCGCACCGAGGCCACGGTGGACTACGCGGCCATCAAGATCCCGGAAGTGGTCGTCCACAAGATGGGGTTCGACGAGCTCAACGCCTTCATCGAGAAGAGCGTGGGGCGCCGGGTGGTGGTGTTCGGCGCGTGCACTGGCACGGACACCCACACGGTGGGCATTGACGCCATCCTCAACATGAAGGGCTTCGCCGGGGACTACGGGCTGGAGCGGTACCCGTGGTTCGAGGCGTTCAACCTGGGGAGCCAGGTGCCCAACGAGGACCTCATTGCCCGGGCCATGGCGAAGAACGCGGATGCCATCCTGGTGTCCCAGGTGGTGACGCAGCGGGACGTGCACAAGGACAACAGCCGCGCTTTCATCGATGCGGCGAAGAAGGCGGGCATCCACGGCAAGACGCTGCTGCTGCTGGGCGGACCGCGCGTGGATCACAAGCTGGCGTGCGAGCTGGGCTTCGACGCCGGCTTCGGCCCGGGCACCAAGCCGTCCGGGGTGGCCAACTTCATCGTCCACGCGCTCCTACAGCGGCAGGGCAAGGAGAAGCTGGGGCAGCTCTTCGAAGGAGCGCACGCGTGAAGGCCATGGTCCGGTTGAGGATGAGCGCGCACGACGCGCACTACGGCGGCAACCTGGTGGACGGGGCGCGGATGCTCGCGCTCTTCGGTGACGTGGCCACCGAGTTGCTCATCCGCCACGACGGGGACGAGGGGCTGTTCCGCGCCTACGAGCAGGTGGAGTTCCTCGCCCCGGTGTACGCGGGGGACTACGTGGAGGCGGAGGCGGAGTTGGTCCACGTGGGCAACACCAGCCGGAAGATGCGCTTCGAGGCGCGCAAGGTCATCCAGCCGCGCACGGATCTCTCGGCGTCGGCCGCGGACATCCTGGAGACGCCCCTGGTGGTGTGCCGCGCGGTGGGCACCTGCGTCACCCCCAAGGACAAGCAGAGGATCTCCCGGTGAACCACGCCCCGATGGTGATCACCGCCGCTCTGGTGGGCGCCGAGACGACGCGCGAGCAGACGCCCTATCTGCCCATCACGGCGGCGGAGATTGGCGTGGAGGCGGCGAAGTGCCGAGAGGCCGGCGCTGCCATGGTTCACATCCACGTGCGGAAGCCGGACGGCAGCCCCAGCCAGGACGCGGAGCTGTACCGGGCGGCCATCCGGGAGATCCGCAAGCGCTGCGACATCCTGGTGCAGACCTCCACCGGGGGCGCGGTGGGCATGGGCGTGGACGAGCGCTGTGGGCCGCTGACGCTCACCGGGACGGACCGGCCGGACATGGCCACGCTCAGCACCGGCTCCGTCAACTTCGGCGAGGACGTCTTCTGGAACCCGCGGCCGCTGGTGCGGGACATTGCGCGGCGGATCCGCGCGGCGGGGCTCAAGCCGGAGCTGGAATGCTTCGACGTGGGGATGATTGACGAGGCGCGCGCGCTGGCGAAGCAGGGGTTGATCGACTTCCCGGCCCACTTCGACTTCGTGCTCGGCGTGCCGGGGGCGCTGGCCGCGCGGGTGGAGGCGCTGGACTTCATGGTCGCCTCCCTCCCGGAGGGCTGCACCTGGACGTGCGCCGCCATTGGACGTCACCAGCTGCCGTTCGTGGACCTCTCTGCCGAGCGAGGCGGGAACGCGCGCGTGGGGCTGGAGGACAACATCTTCATCAGCAAGGGTGTGCTGGCGAAGGGGAGCTCCGAGCTGGTGGCAGACGCCGCCCGCCGGGCGCAGGCGAAGGGACGGACCCTGGCCACCCCGCAGCAGGCGCGCCAGTTGCTCCGGCTCACCTGACTCAGACCGGCGAGATCTCCCGCCGCCGCGGCGGCCGTTCCACCCTCTTGTTCCGCGTCCGCTTGAGCGCGCGGGCCAGCGAGAGGCGCGTGTCCCGCGGATCGATCACGTCGTCGATCATGGCCAGCGCCGCCGTCCGGTAGATGCTGATGTGCTGCCGCAGCCCCGCGGCCAGCTGCTCCTTCAGCTGCTTGGCCTCTTCCGGCGTCTCCGCGGCCTGTAGCAGCTTCCGCGCCGCGATGGAGACAATGCCTTCCGGCCCCATGACGCCGATCTCCGCCCCCGGCCAGGCGACGATGAGATCAGGCTCGAACGCGCGCCCGTTCATCACGTAGTACCCGGCGCCGTACCCCTTGCGCACCACCACGGTGAACTTGGGGACCGTGGCAGAGGCCACCGCGTACATCATCTTCGCCCCGTGGCGGATGATGCCCGCCTGCTCCACCTTGGTGCCCACCATGAAGCCGGGCACGTCCTGCAGGAACACGAGCGGGATGTTGAACGCGTCGCACAGGTTGATGAAGCGGGCCGCCTTGTCGGACGCGTTCACGTCCAGCACGCCGCCGTAGAACATGGGGTTGCTGGCCACGAAGCCCACCGGGTAGCCGTCAATGCGGCCCAGCCCCGTGATCAGGTTCCGCGCCCACTTGCCCTTCATGGGGAAGAACTTCTGGTCATCCACCAGGGACAGGATGACCTTGTGCATGTCGTACGCCTGCCGCGGGTTGTCCGGGATGATCTTCAGCAGCTCCTCGTCCCTCCGGTCCCGCGGATCGCTCGAGGGCTTGCGGGGCGGCTGCTCGCCGGAGTGGGACGGGAAGAAGGAGAGGTACTCGCGCACCGCGGCAAGGCAGGTGGCGTCGTCCGCGTACTCGGCGTCCGCATTGCCCGACAGCTCGTTGTGCACCTTCGAGCCGCCCAGCTCCTCCTCCGTCACCTTCTCACCCACCACGGACTCCACCAGGTACGGGCCGCCAATGGCCATGGAGGAGGTGCCCTTCACCATGGGGACGAAGTCCGCCAGGCCCGGGATGTAGGCCGTGCCGGCCGCCCCCGGCCCCACCATGGCGGCCACCTGGGGCACCACGCCGCTCATCGTCACCTGCTCGCGGAACAGGTAGCCGGTGTCCGCGAAGCCGGCAATGCGCCGGGGATCAATGTCCGCGGAGGCGTCCAGCCGCGCCCCGGCCGAGTCCACCAGCCACACCATGGGGATGCGGCCCTTCAGCGCCATGTCCCGCAGCCGGGCCACCTTCCGCTCGCCCACCTCGCCAATGGAGCCGCCGAAGACGGTGAAGTCGTAGACGGCCGCGGCCACCGGGCGGCCGTCAATCTCTCCCACGCCGGTGATCACCCCGTCCGCGGGGGTGGGCTTGTCCGGCTGCTCCTCGTCCGGCAGCCCGCCGCCGGCCCGGGCGAGCAGCCCGTACTCCTCGAACGTGCCTTCGTCGAACAGCTGACGCAGGCGCTCCCGCGCGTCCAGCTTCCCGCGGGCGCGCTGGCGCGCCACCCTGTCTGGGCCGCCCATCTGGAGGTCCGTGGCGCGGCGTGCTGCGAGCTGCTCGGTGGCGTCCTTAATTCCCATGGTGGGGGACGTGCCTAGCAGACAGGGGAAGGGCGTTGGAATGCAGTCCGAGGCCGTGGGGTTCTGACACGTCGGGGTCGACAGCCGCAGGAGGGCGGGATAAGGGCGTCCCTCCTGCCCATATTCGAGAGGTGTCCATGAGACCGGGAATGTCCAAGCGCCAGAAGGAGCTCAGCCGCCAGGAGCACCGGAAGGAGAAGGAAGCCAAGAAGGAGCAGCGGAAGAAGGACCGCGAGGATCGCCCCGCGGGCACGCTGCCGGGCGAAGACCCGGACATCGCTGGCATTGTCCCCGGGCCGCAGCCGCAGCCTGACTGGATGACGGAGCCGTAGGCGGTACCCCGCCCGGTGGCACGTTGGGCATGGATCCCGGCCGCGGCGCTCGCTGCCGCCGGGTGTGGCAACCCGCAAGGCGCCCCGCCCCGGGACGCGCGCCTGTCCGGCGAGGTGCGCGCGCCGCCTGGCGTGCGGGGGGACGCCTACGCGTTCCTGTACTCCCCCGGCGCAGGGCCGCCGGGAAGGCCCGCGGTGCCGCTGCACCTGGCCGGCGTGTCCCGAGCAGCCGTGGACTTCCGGTACCTGTTCAACGCCGTGCCGCCCAACCCCTACCGGCTCTGGGGGGTGCTGGACGTGGACGGCAACGTGGACCTCTCGTTGGACGTCCTTGCGCAGCCGGGCGCGGGAGACTGGGTGTCCGAGGGGACCTCCCTGGAGCTCCAGCCCGGCGACGCGTTGGAACTTCCCCTGGAGTTCGTCACCCGCGTCCCGCGCGAGCCGCCGGCCTTCCGCGTGGAGGGGCTGGACGGCGGGGTGGAGGTGCTGCCGGACGGGCCGGGCGGGTTTCAGACGCTGGCGCTCCGCGTGGACCCGGTGGGCCGGCTGGACGGGGAGCGGCTGTCGCTGCCGGTGTCGCTCGTGGACGCGGACGGGGACGGGACGGGGGACGACGCCAACGGGGACGGGATCCCGGAGCTGTCGCTGCAAGCGGCGCTGCGTTGGCTGCCGGCCCCCGGGCAGGCGCCGCCGCGGGCGGAGGACGGGGCGCCGCTGGAGGTGTTGGTGCCCGCGGTGGTGGACCCGCGCGCGGTGGTGCCCCTGCTCGGGGGGGACGTGACGCGGGTGCTCGAGCTGGCCGCGCTGGACCTGGTGGTGCTGCC
>VGRA01000064.1 GCA_016875515.1 Deltaproteobacteria bacterium
CGCTGGAGGCGTTGCTGCGTGTCCCCGCCGGGCCCGCTCCCGAGCGCCTGCCCGTGACCGGCGTGGGCGGGTTGCTGCGCCGGCGCCTCAGCGGAACAGCCAGGTGAGGACGCCGTCCAGCACGCCGAAGGCCCACTCGCCACCCGCATGCCGGACGGGATGGGGGGCGTTGCGGCGCAGGACGTTGGACGCCTTGCGGGAAAGCTCCCCCTCCAGCTGGTGTGCGCCCGCCGGCGCGCAGCTGCCGCACCAGGCCGCCCCCTCGCCGAGCCCGAAGGCGTGCTCGGGGCGCAGCGGCTTCTTGCAGGTGGTGAAGGAGAGGGATGCGGGCGGCGGCGCCTCGCGGCTTTCCGCCCGCGCCGGGGTCCCGGCCATGGCCGCAGCCCCCTGGAGCTCCGCCAGCTCGCCGGGATCCAGCAGCACGCCCTCGCACGCGTCGCACACCTCCACTGCCACCCCGTGCAGCGTCACGGTGAGGAGGTCCCGTCCGCACGCGGGACAGCCCAGCGGCAACTCCCCGCAGGAGGCACAGTTGGGGGTGTAGCCGAGCGCCTCCCCGCACCCGCGGCACCGCCGCTTCCCGCGGGCCGCCGCGCCCACCACGTTGGTGAGCAGGCCCCCGTCCAGCCAGGCCATCCCGCAGGCCCGGCATTCCTCGCCCCCGCCCACGCGCGCGCGCAGGGGACGGAGCTCGGACTGGCAGCGGGGGCAGGCAGACATGGCGCACACGATGCCACGTCCCGGCCGGGTTGCACTCGGCCCCTCGCGCGGGGTCGAGACCCGGCGGCGCGTCAACCGAACAACCGGGCGATGAGGCCCTCCAGGAGGTCCAGTCCCTTGTCGCTCCCCCCGTACCGGTAGGGCATGGAGGAGGTGCGGCCGAGCAGGTCGGTTGCCCGGCGACGGGACAGCTCTCCCAGCAGTTGGTGTGACCCGGCCGGCGCGCAGCTGCCGCACCACGTCGCCCCCTCCTCGGCGAAGCCGAAGGCGTGCTCGGGGCCCAGGGCCTTGCCGCAGCCGGTGCAGGACAGGGGGCCACGGGTGGTCAGGGCGGGGGACGCCGTCCGGGCCGGGTGGGGCTCGCCGGGGGAAGCCTCCCGGAGACGGGCCAGCTCGTCGGGATCCAGCAGCACGCCCTCGCACGCGTTGCACACCTCCACGTCCACCCCGTGCAGCGCCACGGTGCGGAGGTCCCGTCCGCACGCGGGACAGCCGAGCGGCAACTCCCCGCACGCGGGACAGTTGGGGGTGTAGCCGAGGGGCTCCCCGCACCCGCGGCACCGCCGCTTCCCGCGGGCCGCCGCCTTCACCACGCGCTGGAGCGCTGCGGCCCCCACGACGTTGGTGAGCAGCCCTCCGTCCAGCCACACCATGCCGCAGGCACGGCACTCCTCTCCGCCCCCCACGCGCTCTCGCAGCGGACGAAGCTCGGCCTCGCAGCGGGGGCAAGCAGACATGTGCCTCACCATGCCACGTCCGGCCCGGGTTGCGCTCGCCCCCTCCCGCGTGGTCGAGTCCCGGCCCCGCGGATGGACGCCTTCGTCGCCACCATCACCACCTTCCCGGTGCTGCCGCTCACGGTGCTGTTGGGCATCAGCGTGGGCTACTGGGCCTTCACGCTGCTGACCGGGGCGGACGCGGACGTGGGCGGGGACGCGGTGGGGGGCGGGCTCAAGGCGGCCGGCGAGTCCGTGGCAGGGGCGCTCAAGTCCACCGCGCACCAGGTGGCAGACGCGGGGGAGCTCTTGTCCGTGCTGGGCATTGGCCGCGTCCCGGTCACCATGACCTTCAGCGCCGCGGCGCTCGGGGCCTGGACCAGCTGCACGCTCTTGTCGCTGTGGATTTCCCCGGAGGCGCTGCTGCTGAAGCTGGCGCTGCTCACCGGGTCCAGCGTGGCGGGTCTGCTGGGGGCTGCCGCGCTGTTGCGCCCGCTGGGCCGCGCACTGGCCCGGAACGAACCGGCCCGGCAGCGGGACGCGCTCGGCCGCACCTGCGTCGTCACGTCCGGCAAGGTGGACGCGGAGTTCGGCACGGCCCTGGTGGAGGACGGCGGGGCGGGGCTCAACGTCCACGTCACCTGCAGCAAGCCGAACGGCCTGAAGAAGGGGGACCGGGCGCTGCTGCTCGAGTTCGACCCGAAGAAGGACAGCTACGAGGTGGAGCCGGTGGAGTGGCTCCTCCCGGAGGAAGTGGCGTCACTGGATGACCCGGAGCGCGTCTCGCAGGTGCTCTCGCGGGTCCGGCAGAAGTAGTCACATCGCAGTTCCCCGCTCGCGGGGGAGGAACGGACGGATGAACTCGGAAATCATCGCGGTGTCTCCGCAGCTCATGACGGTGCTCGTCAGCACCGGGACGGGGCTGTTCCTGCTCATCGGCTTCGGCGTGGTGCTGGCCCGCTTCTACCGGCAGGTGCAGCAGGGGCAGGTGCTCATCGTCAACACCATGAAGACCGAGCCCAAGGTCTCCTTCACCGGCGCGGTGGTGCTGCCCATCATCCACCGGGCGGAGATCATGGACATCTCGCTGAAGACCATTGAAATCGACCGCCGCGGCAAGCAGGGGCTCATCTGCGCGGACAACATCCGGGCGGACATCAAGGTCAGCTTCTTCGTCCGGGTGAACAAGACGGTGGAGGACGTGCTCAAGGTGGCCCAGGCGGTGGGCTGCGAGCGCGCGTCCGACCGGCAGACGCTGGAGCAGCTGTTCGAGGCCAAGTTCTCCGAGGGCCTCAAGACGGTGGGCAAGCGGCTCAACTTCGAGGACCTGTACAAGGAGCGCGAGGTCTTCAAGGACCAGATCGTCCAGGTGATTGGCAAGGACCTCAACGGCTACACGCTGGAGGACGCCGCCATCGACTTCCTGGAGCAGACGCCGCTGGACATGATGGACCCGGAGAACATCCTGGACTCGCAGGGCATCCGGAAGATCACCGAGCTGACCACCCAGCAGAACGTCCTCACCAACGACTTCCGCCAGACCGAGCGCAAGCAGATCACCAAGCAGAACGTGGAGTCCGACGAGGCGGTGTTCGCGCTGGAGCGCCAGCGCGCCGAGGCGGCGGCCAAGCAGAAGCGGGAGATTGAAACCATCCAGGCCCGCGAGCAGGCGGAGACCGAGCGCATCAAGCAGGAGGAGCACCTGAAGGCGGAGCTGGCCCGGGTGCGGGCGGAGGAGGAGCTGCAGATCAACGAGCAGAACAAGCAGCGCCAGGTGGAGGTGGCGGAGAAGAACCGCGAGCGCGTGGTGGGAATTGAGACCGAGCGCGTGGCGAAGGACCGGGCACTCGAGGCCATCTCCCGCGAGCGCGAGGTGGAGCTGCAGAAGATCTCCAAGGAGAAGGCGCTGGAGGGCGAGCGCAAGGCCATTGCGGACGTGGTCTCCGCGCGCATCGCCGTGGAGAAGAAGGTGGCCGCCGAGGAGGAGAACATCAAGGGGCTGCGCGTGGTGGCCGAGGCGCAGCGGCAGAAGGACGCCGCCATCATCACCGCCGAGGCGGAGGCGCAGGAGAAGGTCATTGCCCAGGTGAAGGCCGCGGAGGCCGCCGAGGAGGTGGCGAAGCACCAGGCCAAGCAGCGGCTGGTGATGGCCGAGGCGGAGCTGGAGGCCGCGGACAAGGAGGCCCGCGCCAAGGTGCGCCTGTCCGAGGGCATCCAGGCGGAGGCCGCGGCGGACGGGCTGGCCCGGGCGCGCGTGCTGGAGGCGCAGGCGCTGGCGCAGGAGAAGGCGGGCCTTGCGCAGGTGCGCGTGAAGGAGTCGGACGCGGTGGCCACGGAGAAGCAGGGCAGCGCCGAGGCCAACGTGCTGCGGGCCAAGCTGGTGGCCGAGGCGGAGGGGCAGCAGCAGAAGGGGCTCGCGCTGGCGGAGGTGGCGGCCAAGACGGGGCTGGCGGAGGCGGAGGCCACGCGCGCCCGGGTGGCGGCGGAGGCGGCCGGCATCGAGCAGAAGCTGCTCGCCGAGTCCAAGGGCCTCACCGAGAAGGCCGCCGCCATGGCGCAGCTGCAGGGGGCCACGCAGCAGCACGAGGAGTTCCGCCTGCGGCTGGAGAAGGAGAAGCAGGTGGAGCTGGAGGCGCTTCACGTCCGCAAGGACATCGCCGCCAGCCAGGCGCAGGTGCTGGCCACGGCGCTCACCAACGCGAAGATCAACATCGTGGGCGGCGACGGGCAGTTCTTCGACCAGTTCGTCAAGGCGCTCGCGCTGGGGCACAGCATTGAAGGGGCGGCCACCAGCAACGAGACCATGAAGACGCTGCTGAAGCCCTACCTGGACGGGGAGCGCTCGCTCCCGGATGACCTCAAGGACATCCTCGCCCGCCCGGGCGTGGCCCAGGACGCGTCCAACCTGGCCGCCGCGGCGCTGATGACGCGGATGGTGCAGCAGGACGGCAAGAAGTAGCCCACCCGCCGCGCCCCGGACGGTCCCATGAGCCAGGACAGCGCGCCGCTCGCAGGCGGCAGCTACGAGGTCATCCGCGGCCGCCTGCTGGCGACCGCGAAGTCGCTCGGCGAGCGCGCCGAGGCGCTCAACGAGAAGCGCAAGGCCGAGTTCGGCGGGCAGGCCTTCGCCGTGCTCGCCACCGAGCGCGTCCGCACGGAGAACAACTGCGTGGCCCGGGACGTGGTGCCGGTGGGGGAGCACCTCCTGCTGGGCTTCAACGTCTTCATGGGGCTCAAGCAGGAGCGCTCCGTGCGGGACGTCTTCTCCCTGCACAGGTTTGCCGCCGGGGCGGACGGCGCGTTCGACTTCTCCGAGGTGCCCCACACCGAGGCGCGCGGCTTCCTCGCCGACAGCCGCTTCGTGAAGGACTTCGAGGAGCTGTACCGGTTCTACAAGGACGCCCGGCTCAGCCACCTGGAGAAGACGGACGCCCGGCTGCTGGCCACGTTCCAGACCGGCCAGGCCGCCCGGGACGTGAAGGTGCTGCGCTTCTCCGTGGACGCGGCCGGCCACGTCACCTACCTGGACAACCGCGGCGACGCGGACGTGCCGAAGCCGCCCACCCGGGACTTCGAGTGGCAGCGCCTGGGGCGCGAGCACCAGGTCTCCGGCCGCTTCGCGCACGTCAACGTGCTGGACGAGCTGTTCGTGGAGACCACCGGCGGGGACCTCACCCTCAAGGTGGAGAACAACACCGAGACGGGGCAGGGCATCTACAGCGAGCCCGTGCAGGAGAAGAGCCAGTCCCTGGACGACGCGGAGTTCCACTGCGCCAAGGTGGGGGCGCTCGTCCTGCTGAAGGTGCTGCCCTTCCGCGAGGACGCCTACCGCTACCTCGTGTTCAACACCCGCACGCGGCAGGTGGTGCGCGCGGACGCGGTTGGACAGTCTTGCGTCTCCCTGCCGGAGGACCAGGGCATCATCTTCCCGGGCGGCTACGTGCTGCAGACGGGCGAGGCCAAGGTGTTCGACGCGGCCCCCCCGCCGGGGCTGCTGTTCCAGCGCAAGGTGCAGAGCCCCAACGGCGAGGACGTGCTGTACGTCTTCTTCGACCGCCAGGCCGGCCGGTACGTGCTGCTGCCCTACAACCTGGTGCGCAAGGAGGTGGCCACGCCCATCTCCTCCCACGGCTACTCGCTGTTCGCGGACGGGCGGATGGTGGTGCTGCGCTCGGCGTCCGAGGAGCCCACCAAGGTGCACCCGGTGCAGGTGTGGCAGACGCCGTTCGTCTCCGCCGAGTTCGCCGCCGCCCGCCCCGCCCCGCAGACACCGCTCGGGCGCCTGGGCAACGCGGAGCTCGTGCGCGGCATCTCCGAGGTGCTGACGCTGCGGCGGCTGGCGGAGGCCGGGCAGGTGACGCGCCGGGGGTACGAGGCCATCGTCACCGCCAGCCAGCGCGTGGCGGACCAGTTCCACTGGCTGGGGCTGCCGGAGGTGGGGCTGCTGCCGGAGGTGGCGGAGCTCAAGAAGAACGCCGAGCTCATCATCGACGAGTTCGACAAGGTGCTCGCCCAGCAGCGGCGGGCCGCGGAGGTGCTGGCGCAGGCGGTGGCGGCGCAGGAGGCGCTGCTGTCCCGCGTCACCACCGGGGAGCTCTCCAGCACGGACGCCTTCATGGGGGCGCTGCTGGACCTTCGCCGCCAGCAGGGACACCTGGTCACGCTGGAGGAGGTCCGCTACGTGGACCGCGAGCGCATCGCGGCCCTGCGGGCGCAGGCGCAGGAGGCGTTCGACGCCACCTCCGCCCGGTGCGTGGAGTTCCTGCTCACCCCGGCCGCCTTCCAGCCGCTGCACGCCGGGGTGGCGCAGGTGGAGGGCGCCTGCGCGAAGGCCGGCAAGACGACGGAGCTGCAGCCGCTCGTGGAGGAGGTGGAGCGGCTGGGCTCCGGGCTGCAGCTGCTCGGGGAAGTCGTGGGCGGGCTCGCCGCCGGGGACCCGGTGCAGAAGGCGAAAATACTGGAGGACCTCTCCGAGGTCTTCGGGAAGCTCAACCGCGTGCGCGCCACCGTGCAGTCGCGCCGCAAGGAGCTGCTCGGGGCGGAGAAGCGCGCCGAGTTCGCCAGCCAGTTCAAGCTCTTCTCCCAGGGCATTGACGCCGCCCTCGCCCTGGCCGAGACGCCCGAGCGCTGCGACGAGCAGCTCACCCGGCTGACGCTGCAGCTGGAGGAGCTGGAGGGGCGGTTCGCGGACCTGGACGCTTTCGCCGCGGAGCTGGCCACGCGCCGCGAGGAGCTGCTGGAGGCGTTCGGCAAGCGCAAGCAGCTGCTCCTGGACGAGCGCAACCGCCGCGCGCAGAACCTGTTCGACGCGGGCGCGCGCATCCTGCAGTCCGTGGCCCGGAGGTCTGCCGCCTTCACCTCGGACGACGAGCTGAACACCTACTTCGCCGCGGACCCCATGGTGCAGAAGCTGCGGCAGCTGTGCGCCCAGCTGCTGGAGGCGAAGGACCCGGTGAAGGCGGACGAGCTGGAGTCCCGCCTCAAGACCGCCAAGCAGGAGGCGCTGCGGCAGCTGCGGGACAAGAAGGACCTCTTCGAGGGCGGCGCGGCGGTGGTGAAGCTGGGCACCCACCGCTTCAACGTCAACACGCAGCCGCTGGACGCCACCGTCGTCCCGCGCGAGGACGGGCTGTACCTGCAGCTGACCGGCTCGGACTACCTGCAGCGGCTGGAGGACCCGGACATCGAGGCGGCGCGGCCGTACTGGGACCAGGCCCTTCCGTCCGAGTCCCCGGAGGTCTCGCGCGCGGAGTTCCTGGCCCACGCGGTGCTGTCGGCGGCGGAGCGGGGAGAGCAGGGGCTGTCGCTCGCGGGGCTGCACGCGGCGGGGCGAGGTGACGGGCTGCTGCCGCTGGTGCGCGCGTTCGCCGCGCCGCGGCTGGAGGAGGGCTACGAGCGGGGCGTCCACGACGCGGACGCGGCGGCCATCCTCGGGGCGCTCTTGTCCGTGCGCGAGGGGGCGGGGCTGCTCCGCTTCCCCGGGCGGGCCCGCGCGGTGGCCACCCTCTACTGGGCCGCCTGGGCGGACGCGCAGGCGAAGCAGGCGGTGCACCGCCGCGCCATGAGCCTCGGCCGGCTGCGGCAGCTCTACGCAGGGAGCGCCGGGCTGGAGGCGCTCGCGGCCGAGCTGCGCCCCGGGGTGGAGGCCTTCTGCCAGCAGGGCCGGCTGGAGCTGTCCACCGCGGACGCGCGCATGGCCGCGCTGTACCTGGCCGAGGAGCTGGCCGAGGAGCCGCTGCGCTTCGTGGTGGGCCACGACGCCTCCGCGCTGAAGGAGGACCTCTCCGCCACGCTGGACCGGGGCGGCCAGCGGCTGGTGTTCGACGAAGATCTCCGCACGCTGCAGGGGGACGTGGCGGCGCGCTTCCGGCTGGCGCGCGAGTGGCTGGGGGCGCACGCCCGGGCCTCGGCAGACCGCGCCCCGGCGTGGGCCGACTGCGTGGACGAGGCAGCGGCGCTGGTGGCGGTGGACGCGCAGCAGCTCTCGCGCCAGTCCTCCGCGGCGCCGCTCAGCGTGGAGGTCAAGGGGCTCTTGTCCCAGCACGCGCGCATCCAGGGGCAGGCGCTGTCGCTGCGGCTGGACGCCTTCGAGCAGCGCATGGCGTGGTTCCTCGGCGAGCGCACCCCTTCGTGGCAGCGCTACCGGGCCAAGGTGCGCCAGCTGCTGGACGAGGCGCGCCGGACGCTGCGGCTGGAGGAGCTGGCCCCCAAGGTGCTCTCCAGCTTCGTGCGCAACCGCCTCATCGGCGAGGTGTACCTCCCGCTCATCGGCGCCAACCTGGCCAAGCAGCTGGGGGTGGCGGGCGAGAACAAGCGCACGGACCGGATGGGCATGCTGCTGCTCGTCTCCCCGCCCGGCTACGGCAAGACGACGCTGATGGAGTACGTGGCCAGCCGGCTGGGGCTGCACTTCGTGAAGGTGAACGGGCCATCGCTCGGCCACGAGGTGGTGAGCCTGGACCCCGGCGAGGCCCCCAACGCCACCGCGCGGCAGGAGGTGGAGCGCATCAACTTCGCCTTCGAGCTGGGCAACAACGTCATGCTGTACCTGGACGACATCCAGCACACCAACCCGGAGCTCCTGCAGAAGTTCATCTCCCTGTGTGACGCCACGCGGAAGGTGGACGGGGTGTGGCGCGGGCGCAGCCGCACCTATGACTTGCGCGGCAAGAAGTTCTGCGTGGTGATGGCGGGCAACCCGTACACCGAGACGGGCGAGCGCTTCCGCATCCCGGACATGCTCTCCAACCGCGCGGACACCTACAACCTGGGGGACATCCTCGGCGGCAAGCAGGAGCTGTTCGGGCTCAGCTACCTGGAGAACGCGCTGACGGCCAACACCGTCACCGCCCCGCTGGTGAGCCGCAGCAGCAAGGACCTGCACCGCATCCTGGACATGGCCCAGGGGGGCAGCGTGTCTGCCGCGGACCTCGAGCACGGCTACTCCGCCGCGGAGCTGAACGAGGTGGTGGAGGTCATCAAGCGCTTCGCCTACGTGCAGCGGACGCTCCTGCGGGTGAACCAGGAGTACATCCGCAGCGCGTCACAGGACGACCGCTTCCGCACCGAGCCCCCGTTCAAGCTGCAGGGCAGCTACCGCAACATGGGGAAGCTGGCGGACAAGGTGGTGTCTGCCATGACGGACGCGGAGCTGGAGGCGCTGCTGGACGCCCACTACGCCAGCGAGTCGCAGACGCTCACCTCGGCGGCGGAGCAGAACCTGCTCAAGCTTTCGGAGCTGCGCGGCAGGCAGTCCCCCGAGCAGAAGGCGCGCTGGGAGGAGCTCAAGCGCAGCTTCAAGCGGGTGCAGGTGCAGGGCGGCTCGGATGACGACCCGGTGGTCCGCGTGACGGGCAGCATTGCGTCGCTCGGGGAGGAACTGGGGCTGCTCAAGGGCGTGGTGGCCGAGGCCGCCGCGCGCAGGGCGGACGACCTGCCGGTGGCCGCGCCGCCGGAGATTGCCCGGGAGCTGGTCCCCAAGCTGGACGCGCTCGAGGCGGCGGTGCGGTCACTGGGCGCCGCGCCCGGGCGTGCTGCGCCCGCGGTGGACCTCCAGCCCGTGCTGGACAGGCTTGCAGAGGTGCTCGCCCGGCCGGCGCCTGTCCCGGTGCCGCCGCCC
>VGRA01000065.1 GCA_016875515.1 Deltaproteobacteria bacterium
GCAGTTCCATCTTCTCCCGCGCCCGCATGCCAATGGTGAGTGTCACACCCACCATCACCACGAGCATCAGCAGCGTGAGCGCAAACAGCACCAGCGTCTGTCCACGGTTTTTCATGTTCAGAGGCTCGCAGGGGAGTTGGGGCAGTTGCGGCCAATCTCGACGGCCGGGGTCATCATCCGCAGCCGGTGGCCGGTGCGGATGGGGAAGTCGTACTGGCCGCGGAAGGCCCGGTTCCGCATCTCGCCGAGCACCCGGGACGTGGACGGGCTGTCGCCCTCCTTCATCCACCGCGCGTTCTGCGCGGGGCTGAGCGGGTTGACGCCAAAGTACGGGATGGCCCCCACGGCGGCCAGGTAGGACCGCGCCATCACCCAGTTGGCGAACGGGATCTTCATGGGGAACCAGAAGACCATGTCCACCACGAGCTCGATGCGCGAGTCCGGGTGCCAGCGGTCGTCGAAGCTGTCCTTGATGTCCCGCTGCGGCTGCCGGTCCAGCTGCTTCTGGATCCACACGATGGCCCCGAACCGCGTCCCGTCCACGCCCGGCAGGTACATGTTCCCCTGGCGCAGCATGAACGCCGTCATCAGGCTGCTGGCGCTGTTCACGTTGGCAAACGTGGGGAGCACCGCTGCCACCGCGGCGTGCGTCATGGCCCGGCAGTCCCCCACGTTCACGGACCCTGCGCGGGTGGCCCGGAACGCGGCGTACTCGGCCATGATCCGGCCGTTGAGCATCAGGAACAGCTGCAGCGTGCCGAGGATCACGAACAAGGCGAGCGGCATGGTCAACGCCGTCTCGACCGCTGCCTGCCCCCGCTGACTCCGTCTGGTGGACCCCATGACGGAATCATCGCCAATGCCGCGACAAAAGTCCCATCGGACAGGTGGCCGCGCCCGGAAGGCGCTGCCCTCCCCACCCTTGCCTACATGTCTGGCGGCGTCAGCGCACGCGGGCGGCCACCACGGCCCGGAGCACCGCCTCCGGCGTGCAGGGGACGCCCAGCTTCACCTCGCGCCCCGAAGGCCCGAACGACGAGACCGCGTGCCGCAGCGCAGTCACCACCCCGAGCGCCAGCATGAACGGCGGCTCGCCCACGGCCTTGGACCCGTGGATGACCCCGTCCTGCGGGGCCTGCTCGAGCAGCTGCACCCGGAAGTCCTCCGGGGCGTCCCCCAGTGAGGGGATCTTGTAGGTGTCCGGGGAGTGGGTCAGCAGCTTCCCCTGGGCGTTGAACAGCAGCTCCTCGCAGGTGAGCCAACCCAGCCCCTGGACGAAGGCCCCCTCCACCTGCCCCCGGTCAATGTTGGGGACGAGCGAGCGGCCCGCGTCATGGAGGATGTCCACGCGCGTGACGCGGTGCTCGCCGGTGAGCCCTGACAGCTCCACCTCCACCACCGCCGCCCCGTAGGCGAAGTAGTGGAAGGGGCGCCCTCGGCCCGTGCGCGGATCAAAGTGGATGCCCGGGGTCCGGTAGTAGCCCGTCGCCGACAGCGGCACCTGTCGCAGGTAGGCCTCCCGGGCCAGGCGCACCATGGGCACGGATTGGCCGCGCGCGTGGACCGCGTTGCCGTGGAAGGAGAGCTCCCCCGCCTCCTCTGCGGGCACCCCGAGCAGGGCCGCAGCCACCGGGCGCAGCCGCTCCCGCAGCTGGGCGCAGGCCTCCGCCACCGCCTGCCCGTTCAGGTCCGCGCCGCTGGAGGCCGCCGTGGCGGAGGTGTTGGGCACCTTGTCCGTGGCGGTGTTCATCACCCGCACGCGGTCCGCACAGACGCCCAGCTCGTGCTCGCAGAGCACGCGCATCTTGGTGTGCAGCCCCTGCCCCATCTCCGTGCCGCCGTGGTTCAGCTGCACCGAGCCGTCCGTGTACATCACCACCAACGCCCCGGCCTGGTTGAGGAAGCCGGTGGTGAAGGAGATGCCGAACTTGACCGGCTGGAAGCCAATGCCCCGCCGCAGGTGCGTGGCACTGCGGTTCCACGCGTCCACCTGCGCGCGCCGGGACGCGTAGTCGCTGCTCTCAAGCAACTCCGCGCGCAGCCGCGTCAGCCGGTTGTCCGTCACCAGCTGGCCATAGGGGGTCTCGTTCCGGGGGGCGTCCGCGTAGAAGTTCCTGGCGCGCACCACCGCCGGGTCCAGCCCCAGCCGCTCCGCGGCCCGGTTCAGCACCTCCTCCATCACCAGCATGCCCTGCGGCCCGCCGAAGCCGCGGAACGCGGTGTTGGAGGGGAGGTTGGTGCGGCACACCTGCCCAACGAACCGGCAGGCGGGGACGTAGTAGGCGTTGTCCAGGTGGAACAGCGCCCGGTCCATGATGGCCCGGGAGAGATCTGTGGCCCAGCCGCCGTCCGAATAGAGCCGGGCATCCAGCCCCAGCAGGTGCCCCTCGGCGTCGAAGCCCGCCTCGAACCGGGCAAGGAACGGGTGGCGCTTGCCCGTCTGCGCCATGTCCTGGTCCCGGTTGAGCCACAGCTTCACCGGGCGGCCCAGCTTCACCGCGGCGAGGGACGCCAGCACCGCGAAGGGCGCCGCCTGCGTCTCCTTGCCCCCGAAGCCGCCGCCCATCCGCGGCACCTCCACCGTCACCTGGTGGCTTCCCCACCCGAGCGCGTGGGCCACGAGGTGCTGCACCTCCGAGGGGTGCTGCGTGGAGCAGTACACCTTGAGCGCTCCGCCCTCCTCCGGGACGGCCAGCGACACCTGCGTCTCCAGGTAGAAGTGGTCCTGCGCCCCGCTGCGCACCTCGCCGGAGAAGCGCAACGGCGCGAACGCGAGCGCCCCGTCCACCTCGCCCTGGGAGATGGCCTGCGGCGGGCCGAGGAAGCTCTCCGCCGAGATGGCCTCCTCCAGGGACAGCACGGGCTGGAGCGGCTCCAGTTCCATCTCCACGAGAGACGCGCCGGCCCGGCACGCAGCCGGGCTGTCCCCCACCACCAGCGCCACCGACTGGCCCAGGTACTCCACCGTCTCGGCGGCGAGCACCGGCTCGTCCTTCACCACCGGGCCCACGTTGTTCTCGCCCGGGATGTCGGCGGCCAGCAGGACGGCGGAGATGCCGGGGAGCGCCCGGGCCCGCGTGGAGTCCACGCGCACGAGCCGCCCGCTCGCCACGGGCGAGGTCACCACCTGGGCGTGCAGCATCCGCGGCGGGGCAGGGAGATCATCCACGTACAGCGCCTCGCCCGTCACGTGGCGGTGGGCGCTCTCGTGCGGCGTGGGCCGGTGCAGCGGGCTGGACGGGTGGCTGGACATGCTCAGGCCCCTCCCCCGCCCACGTGGGCGGTGGCGGTGTGCGGGTGGGGCAGGCGCGGCACCGGCGTGCCGGCCGTCTCGTCGTGGAAGCCGCGCAGGAGGTTGCGCGCCACCAGCAGCCGGTAGGCCGCCGAGCCCCGGTGGTCCGTCAGCGGGGTGAAGTCACGGGTCAGCTCGTTCGCAGCTGCCGTCACCGTCTCCAGCCCCCACGGGTTGCCCACCAGCACCCGCTCGGCCGAGCGCGACCGCGCCGGCGTGGCCGCCATGCCCCCGTAGGCCAGCCGCGCCGCCGTCACCCGCCCCCCGTCGTCCAGCTGGACGAAGAAGGCGGCAGACACGGTGCTGATGTCCATCTCCCGGCGCTTGCTCACCTTGTACGAACTTGCACGGGCGCCCGGCGGCAGGGGCGGCACCTCCACCGCCGCCAGCACCTCGCGGGGCCCCAGCGCCGTCTTGCGGTAGGCGAGGAAGAACTCCTCCGCGGGGACGCGCCGCTCGCCTGCTCGGCTGGCCAGGACGAACCGCGCCCCGAGCGCCAGCAGCACCGGCGCCAGGTCCCCAATGGGCGAGGCGGTGCACAGGTTGCCGCCCACCGTGGCGCGGTTCTTCACCTGCCGGGCGCCGAAGTAGCGCAGCATCCGCTCCAGCGGCGGCAGCTTGCCGCGGCTCCAGGCCTCCACGTCCGTGAGGAACGTTGCCGCACCCAGCCAGGCCGTGCCGTCCGGCTGCTCCCGGATGCCCCGCAGCGGCTCCAGCGCCTCCAGGGACACGAGCAGCGCCGGCTCGGCGTACCGCTTGGTTATCTCCAGCCCCAGGTCCGTGCCCCCCATCACCAGGCGCGCCGCCGGGTTGGCCTCCAGCACGTCCCACAGCTCCCCGAGCGACCCCGGGGTGACGAACCGCTGCGGCCCGGCGGAATAGGTGAGCTGCATGGGGCCGGGGGCGGCCCCCGCCAGCTGGTCCGAGAAGCGGTCCTTCGGGCAGCTGCCCGCCACCTGCTTCGCCGCGTCCCGGATGGACCGGTAGCCGGTGCAGCGGCACAGGTTACCGCACAGCGCCGCGTCCAGCTTCCAGGGCTCGTCCAGGTCCGTGCGGTAGGCGGCCTCGAACAGCGACATCACCACGCCCGGCGTGCAGTACCCGCACTGGCTGCCGGCGTGCTCCACCAGCGCAGCCTGCGCCGGGTGCAGCCCCTCCGCGGAATTGAGCGCCTCCACCGTGTAGATCCGCTTGCCGTGCAGCATGGGCAGCAGCAGCAGACAGGAGTTGACGGCCCGGAAGCTGGGCTTGCCCTCCACGTCCTTCTCCACCACCACAACGGTGCAGGCCCCGCAGTCTCCCTCCGCGCACCCCTCCTTCGTGCCGGTCAGCCGCTGCGTGTCACGCAGGTAGCGGAGCAGCGTCGTGCTGGGCGCAATGCCGGAGAACTCGAGCCAACGGTCGTTGAGGCAGAAGCGGAGCGCGTTCATTCGGAGAGGCGGGAGCCTACCCCGGCTTGGCCCTCCGTGCGCGCGCTTCAAATGCGGGAGATGTCCAGCCCCCGTTCGCGGCGCACCGCCCGGTCCCACTCGTACAGCGCGTTCTGGTAGCGGGCCTGCGCCGCCAGGGTGCGCGCCGCCAGCCCCCGGGCCGCCCGCTCCAGATCCTCCAGCAGGTGCTCCGTGGGTGCCTTGGCCGTGTGGGTCTGTCCCATGACGGGACCGCCCTGCAGCCGCCGGACCAGCTCACCCTGCCCCGCAGGCCCCCGAATTCACTGTACCGAGCGTGACCGCGGGGTGCGCAGGGGGGGCGCCCTGCAGAAGAGGCTGCGCGCCCGAAGAGCCAAAGGTGTAAGCCCCCGGCCATGTCCAACGCCCCCTCGCTCGCGCAGCGCCTCCGGGGACGCCGGGTGGGCGTGGTGATGTCTGCCGGCTTCTTCGGCTTCTTCGGACACGTCGGCTTCTGGAAGGCGCTCACGGCAGCCGGCATCTCGCCCAGCGCCTGGGCCGGCACCTCCGCTGGCGGCATGGTGTCTGCCTTCGCCGCCGCAGGGGCGCGGGTGGAGGCGGTGGAGGCCCTGGTGTGCGGCCTTTCGAAGCGGGACTTCTGGGACCCGGACTACCTCGGCGTCCTCCGCGGCGCCTTCACACGTGGCCACCAGCCTACGGGACTGCTGCGCGGCCGGCGCTTCGCGGCGCTGCTCCGCCAGCACCTCCCCACCGAGCGGATAGAGGACTGCCCCACGCCGCTGCTGCTGGTGGCCGCGGACCTCTCCCGCGGGGTCCCAGCGCTGCTCGCCTCCGGCCCCCTCTCCTCCGCCGTCCACGCCACGTGCGCCTACCCCGGGCTGTTCCAGTCCGTGGAGCGCGAGGGGACGTTGCTCTGGGACGGGGGGCTCGTGGACAAGGCGCCGCTGCTGGCCCTTGCGGACAGCCCCGCGGGGCGCGCGCTGGACACCTTCCTCGTCCACTACCTGCCCACCCGAAGGCCCGCCCCTGCCGTGGGGCCGCTGGCGTATGCGAGGGGCCTGTCCACCGGCATGGCCACGCTGCGCCACGAGCACTTCCGCGTCCAGGTGGAGGCGCTGAGGGCGCGCGGTGCGGAGGTGGTGGTGCTGGAGGGCCACCTGCCCGCCGTCAGCCCCTCCTCGCTCGCCACCGGGCGGGCGGCGCTGCACGCCGGCTTCGAGCAGGCCTCCGCGGCCTTGGAGGGCCCGGTGCCTGCAGGGGCCACCGCGGCCTAGGAGGCGGCGTCCTCAGCCCAGCAACCGCTCGTGCTCCACCAGGATGCACCGGTCCTGCACCACGTCCAGCCCCGCGGCCAGCAGCCGCTCCGCCGCCTCGTCGTTGCGGATGCCCAGTTGGAACCACGCCGCCTTCGCCCCGCTGGCGATGATGTCCTCCACGTGGGGCCCAATGTCCCCCGGGCGCCGGAAGACGTTCACCAGGTCCACCCCGCCGGGGATGTCCCGCAGGGCCCGGTACACCGGCTCCCCGAGGATGCGCGTCACCTCCGGGTAGTACACGGGCACCGGCACCACCACGTACCCGGCCCGCTGCAGGTAGCGCGGCACCGAAAACGCCGGCTGCGCCGCCTGCGCCTCCGTCTTGATACCCAGCACCGCAATGCGCCCGCAGCGCTGCAGCAGCCCGCGCAGGTCGTCGTCCGTCGCCAGTTCCCGGCCACTCACAGCGCCCCCGCCTGCTCCGCCGGCGCCGCCAACACCTGCGTCCGCTCCCACGTCAGCTCGCCCGCCACCCGCCCCTGCGCGTCCGCCGGGCGCGCCCGCAGCAGCAGGCGGGACTTCACCGGGACGAACGGCGCGAGGCCGAGCACCTGCTCACCCTCACACGTGAGCGAGGGGTCCAGGGCCGGCTTGCCCCGTGCCTCCCACGCCGCCGTCCACCCCGCCGGGTCCACCGCCTTGTCCGCCGCCTGGACACACGCCTGCTCCAGCACCAGCGCGCGCCCCCAGGGCGTCTCCGCCGTCCCGCGCAGCCGCCGCTCTACCGCGTACGCGAGCGGAAGCGGGCCCACGGCCGTGACCTCCACCGCGTAGAGCGGGTGCGCCGCCTCGAGCGGCCGCCCGAACAGCCCACCGTGCCGGCCGTCCCACTCCAGCCGCGCCTGCTCCTCCACCGCCTCCGGGGTGAAGAACTCCAGCACCGCCCGGCGCTGCTCCGGGTCCGGGAAGGCGGCCTCCACCGCCTCGCGCACCGCGTCCCGGTTGAGCAGCTCCACGAAGGCGCCGTCGGAGGCGAACCGCAGCACCACCGGGAAGGAGGTGGCGAGCACGAGCAGCGGGTCCTCCACCGGCTTACCGTCCACCTCCGCCTTCACGTTCCGCACCCGCTGGTTGAGAACCCAGCCCCCCTCAGCTCGGGCCGCCCAGCCCAGGGCCGTCACCAGTTCCACCCGCGAGCTCCGCGCTGGCCCCTGCTTGCCCTCCTCCCACGCAGACTCGGTGCGGACCGTGAGAGACCGCTCCACCAGCTCCCCCCCCACCGGCGGCTGGAAGGCCACCTGCAGCCGCTCACCGGGCGGCACCGGGAGGGTGTTGAACGACGGGCCCACCTGCACGGGTCCTCGGCAGGCGGCGGCGAGCAAGGCACAGGGGACGACGCTCCAGGCGAGGCGGCGGTGGGACATGGTCGTGCCGTATCTACCCCATCTGGCCGCTACGGGTGGCGGGTGGCCCCCGGTGGCCCGCGCTCCACCGTTTCCTTTCCAATGTCGCTCCGGTCCCGGCGCACCCCCGGCTCGTCCCACGCCACGCTGCCCGTGGCGTACCGCCGGGAGGCCTCCCCCAGGTCCCGGAGCACCCCGTCCACGTCCTCCCACGTCCGGTCCGGCGGGGACTTGAACAGGTTGATGATGTCCGCCGAGGCCTCGCCGTCCTCGGCCGCCTCCACCAGCTGCGCCTGGTTCACCGGGTACTGCACCCCATCCAGCACCGCGCCGCACGAGCGCCGCGGGTCCTCCCCCACGCCGAATGCCATGGACTTCACGGTGGCCCCCCACCCCCGCCCCGGCAACCTTACCGCCCGCGGCGCGGCGAACGGCCCGCCGCTGGGTTAGGAGTGGCCCTTCCATGGACACCCCTCACCCGCTCACGATGGCGCTCGAGACGCTGGATCCCCTGCTGGAAAGGATGATCCTCGCCCAGCGGGACAAGGTCCTCCGACTCGCCCGCGAGGCCGTCCCGAACGTGGGGCTGGACGACATCCTCAACCCCCACGATTTCCCGGAGCTCAAGGCCCACCCCACGTTCGAGTATGAGGACGGCCTGCTCGCCGGGATGATGGCCGCCCAGATGGCCGTGCGCGCAGAGGTCCGCCAGCGGGTGATGCCGGCCCGGCCGCCTGCCTGACACGCCACGCCGATGGACGACCTGCTCTCCAGGCTCACCCCGTCCCGGGGGCTGCTCGCAGACGCGCGGAAGGAGGCGCGGCTGGATCTCGCAGCGCTCGCCGTGGCCGCGCTCGAGGCCCCCGTGGACCGCGCCTCGGTGGAGGCCTCCCTGGGCGCGCTCGCCGCCCGCGTCCGAGCGGCGCCCGGGGACGGGCTGGAGGGGCTGGTGCAGGTGCTCGCCCGGGAGGAGGGCTTCCAGGGTGACACCGAACGGTACGACGCCCCGGAGAACTCCTCGCTGCCCCGGGTGCTGGAGCGCAAGCGGGGGCTGCCCATCCTGCTCGCCGTCCTCTACGCGGAGGTGGCGCGCCGCGCCGGGTTGGAGCTCCACGCGGTGAACTTCCCGGGCCACGTGCTGGTGGTGGCCCCCGGGCAGGGTTTCCCGTGCGTGCTGGATCCCTTCCATGGCGGGCGCGCCCTGGACCGGGCCGCCTGCGGGGCGCTGCTCCGCCGCATGGCCCCGCACCTTGTCTTCCACCTCGGCCTGCTCGAGCCCGCGGACGTGGAGACGCTCGCCGCGCGGATGCTGCACAACCTGCGCAGGTCCTACCTGCGGGAGCAGGACCTCCCCCGGGCGCTCGGGGTGGTGACGCTGCTGCTGGAGCTCATGCCGGACCACCCCGCAGAGCTGCGGCTGCGCGCCTCGCTGCTCGCCTCCCTGGGCGCCTACCGCGCCGCGCTGGCGGACCTGGAGCGCTGCCTCGAGCTGCACCCGGACTGCCTGGACCGCCCCGCCGTGGAACGCGCCGCGGAGGAGCTTCGCCACCGCGTCAGCCGGCTCAACTGACATGACCACCCCCCTGCCCTGGACCCGCCTCGGGAGCCGCAAGCACGAGGACTACGCCATCTGCCGCACCCGCGAGGACCAGGTTCGCCGCGAGTCCGACGGCTCGCTTCACCACCGCTTCGTCCTGGAGTGCCCGGACTGGTGCAACATCATCCCCGTCACCCGGGAAGGGGACGTGGTGTTCGTCCGGCAGTTCCGCTTCGGCGCCTGGGCAGACACGCTGGAGCTCCCCGGCGGCATGGTGGACGAGGGGGAGTCACCCCGGGACGCCGCCGTGCGGGAGCTGGCCGAGGAGACCGGCTTCACCCCCTCGGAGGTGCTCCCGCTCGGCTGGGTCCACCCCAACCCCGCCTTCCAGGACAACCGCTGTCACAGCTTCCTCGCGCTCGGGTGCATGCCGGGCCCGGCCCACCCCGGCCCGGGCGAGGAGCTGGAGGTGCTGCGCGTGCCGTGGGACGAGGTGCCGCGGCTGCTGCGCGAAGGGGCCATCACCCACGCGCTGGTGGTGGCCGCCTTCCAGCTGGAGTTTCTCAGGCGGAGAAGTCCAGGCGGGTGATGGCGTCGTCCCCCAGCGCCCCCTGGTAGATCATCCACGCCACCGCCAGGTCCTGGAACGGCATGC
>VGRA01000066.1 GCA_016875515.1 Deltaproteobacteria bacterium
GAAGGAGGGGCACCCCCTGTGCTTCGACGCGTACGGCGTCCGGCAGATGTGGCGCGTCTTCGGCAAGGTGGCGGCGCGCGAGCACCTGTCCACCCGCCTGGGCGAGTTCGAGGCCTGGCACATCGCCGGCTGGGCCGTGCGGAAGGACGCCCCCGGCGAGTGGCGCGAGCTGCACCTGTGGATCGGCGACGACGGGCGCCGCCTCCCGCTCGTCGCAGTGGGCGCCATTGATCTCGGCGCGGTGCGCGCCGTGCTCACCGGCTTCTCCCGCCCGGGAGACAAGGCCGCGCGCGCGGACCGCGGCCAGTCCCTCAAGTGGTGAGCCCTCCGCCTGGGGCGACGTGACCGCGATGGACGGAAGAGCCGGCGTGACCGGCAGGGAGGACGGGAGCTGCGCCCCGGGGATCACCGTCGTGGAGGGTGGGGGGACGGCGGCCGGCGGCGCAGCGGCCTTGGTGGGAGACGGCGTGCCGGGCAGCGGCACGAAGGCGCGCCCCGCCGTCACGCTCACCCCCGGTGGCAACGGCGTGGCGGGCGCGGACTCGCCACCGGAGCGAGCAACGTGAAGAGCCCCACGTTGGGCGGGGGCGTTGCGCCCCTGCGGGACACGGGAGCGGACGGGAGCCCGGTGCCCCGCGCGGACACGCGCACGTCGTCGAAGAACAATCGGAGCGGGCCACCGGTGGTGCCCTGGACGGCCCACTCGAGTTCGAGATCCCCCTCTCGCGCCTCGGGCAGCAGCGCATGGGTGGCGTCGTCCGCGTGCGTCCCTGCAGAGAGCGCGAACACCTGCACCGTCACAGCCTGCGGCGCGCCACCGTCCCGCCACAGCAGGCCTGCTCCCGCCAACGCCACGGCGGCGCGCGCCGGCCCCCCCACCCGGTGGCGGCGTGGACGGGGAGATCCCACGCCGGCTCGAGCACCAGCAGTTCCACCCGCACGGAGCCCGAGGGCAGCGCCAGGCGCGCCTCGGCTCCCCCCCCCTCCCCCCCCTGGCTCCACCAGGATCCGGGAGGTCCCGGTGCCCTCCTCGAACCACCCTCCCAGCGGATCGCCGCGCAGGATGCCGAACCCCGTGGGGCCCGTGGTGATGGCCTCCGCGAGGGGAGGCCCGGCGAGGGCCGGAACGGAGAGCAGGCAACCGCACCGCAGCGCGCATGGTGACGGCGACGGTGCGCAGCGCCCCCCGGGAGAACAAAAGGGGGCGCCCTCGGAGCGCCCCCTCGAACGGCAGCCTGGGTTGGACGCGAACTAGATGAGGCCGCGCGCCCGGCGGATCTGCTCCACCGTCTTGTTGTACTCGATGTCGAACGCCGAGGTGCCCTCCTGCAGGTGCTTCAGGCGGGAGCGGGCCTCGCGGTCGATCTCCTCGTCCACATCCAGATGGCGCTTCATCACCGCGAAGGTCTTCGACCGCAGCTGGTTGTCGGCGGAAAAGACCTCCTCGACGTTCCGGCTCACCATCAGGAATTCGATCATCTGGTTGATGACGTACTCGATGCCGTCGTCGCCCAGCTTGAAGCCGCGCACGTCTGCCATCTCCCGCTTCACCTGATTGAAGCGGGAGTGATCATACCCGCGCCGCTCGAGCGCCTCGCGCGTGGCCTGGTTCACCCGCTCCTCCTGCGCGAGGTACTCGCGCATGATGGCGGAGAGGTCCATCTCGGCGTCGGCAATGCGCAGCGCCTCAACCTCCAGGTCCCCCTCGGCCATGAGCTTGGCAATGACCTCGCGGGAGATGATGGGAATGACCTTCGGGTAGAGCCGCATGAAGCCCTCGTTTTCGCTCGGAAAAACCGGCCGGACAGTGGCTTCGCTATAAATCAGGGGCAAGGGGGTCGCAATGAATTTCCCCTAGGAGTGCCAGAGATCTGGCGCGTTTTCCTACGAGACCACCGGCTCCGCGTCCTCGATTGACGCATCCCGGACCTCGTCATCGTCCCGCCCGGCCGGGGCGGGGGCGTCCCCGTGGAGCACCGCGTGGACCCGCTCGGCGAGCGCGGGCCCCACCACCTCCGCGAGCGCCTCGATGTCCGCCTCGCGCACCCGCTTCACCGAGCCGAAGTGACGCAGCAGCGCGGTGCGCCGCCCCTCCCCCACGCCGGGGATGTCCTCCAGCACGGAGGTGAGCGTGCGGCGGCGGAGCAGCTGCTGTTGGTAGGTGATGGCGAAGCGGTGCGCCTCGTCCCGCATGCGGGTGAGCAGGAACAGCTCCGCCGAGCGCTGCGGGAGGACCACGGGATCCTTCCGCCCCGGCAGGAAGATCCGCTCCTCGCTGCGGGTGGCCCCCTCGTCCGTCACCTCGAGGTCGCGCGCCTTGGCCAGGCCCACCACGTCCACGGCCCCTTCCGCGCCGGCATCCTTCAGCGCCGCGAGCGCGGAGGCCAGCTGCCCCTTGCCGCCATCAATGACGAGCAGGTCCGGCAAGTCCCCCCGCTTCGCGCGGCGGGAGATGATCTCGTACAGCGAGGCGAAGTCGTCGTTCCCGCCCACCGTCTTCACCTTGAAACGCCGGTAGCGCGCCTTGTCCATCTCTCCGTCGGTGACGGCCACCTGCGAGGCCACCACGGCGGCCCCCTGGAAGTGGGAGACGTCGAAGCACTCCATCCGCCGCGGGCGGCGGAGCAGGTGCAGCCTTTTCTGGACCCGGTCCAGCAGCGCGAGCGACTCCTCCCGCGTCCGCTGGCGGTCCACGAAGGCCTGCTCCGCGTTCTTCCGAGCCAATTCCAGGAGCTCTGCCTTGGCGCCGCGCCGGGGCACGAGCACCCGCACCCGCGCCCCGCGCTTGTCGGCGAGCAGTTCCTCCAGCGCCTCTGCCCCCTCCAGTTCCTGCGGCAGCAGCACCTCTTCTGGAACGAAGTTGTCCTGCGCGTAGTACAGGTTGACGAAGGACGGCAGCAGTTCCTCGCTGGGGAACTCCTGCCCGGTGAACGGGAAGGCCTGGCCGCCGCTGATGCGCCCCTCGCGCAGGTACAGGACGTACAAGAGCAGCCGGTCCCCCTCGCGGTGCAGCGCGAAGACGTCCCGATCCACCGGGTCCACGTCCGCCACCTTCTGGCGCTCCAGGCTCCGCTCGATGGCGATCAGTTGGTCCCGCAGCCGCGCCGCCTCCTCGAAGCGCAGGGCGCGGGAGGCCTCCTGCATCCGCAGCTTCAGCCGGGAGACGAGCTCGGGGGCCTTGCCCTCCAGAAACATCACCGCCTCCTGGACGCTGCGGTGGTAGTTCTCCCGGGGAACCTCGTACACGCACGGCGCGGGACAGCGGCCAATCTGGTGCAACAGGCAGGGGCGGCGCCGGTTGTGCAGCGCGTGGTCCGAGCAGGTCCGCAGCTGGAAGAAGCGGTTGATGATCCGGAGCGTCTCACGGATGGAGGTGGCCGAGGCGTACGGGCCGAAGTAGCGCGCCCTGTCGTTCTTGAAGCGGCGCACCACCTCCAGCCGGGGCCAATCCTGGGAGACGTCCAGCCGCAGGCAGATGAAGTTCTTGTCGTCCTTCAGCAGGACGTTGAAGCGCGGCTGGTGCTGCTTGATGAGCTCGTTCTCGAGCAGCAGCGCCTCCTTCTCCGTGGAGACCACCAGCGTCTCCACGTCCCCGAGCAGCCGGTCGAGCAGCGGGATGAAGGCGCGGGTGTCGTTTCCGTTGAAGTAGCCCCGGACGCGCGCGCGGAGGTTGATGGCCTTGCCGACGTAGATGACCTCCCCGGCGCGGTCCTTCATCAGGTACACGCCCGGCTCGGCCGGCAGGCGGGACAGCTTCTCCTCGAGCCAGCCGGGGATCATCCCTTCCCCTTGCGCTTGCGGTACTTCGCGGGCTGCTTGCGCCAGCCGCCGCGCTGCTTGCCCTCGCCGTCCCCAGCGGGCTGGGCCAGCGCGCTGCGGAGCGGCGGCTTGAGCCCCAGGTCCATCTCCTTGAGGAGGGCCACCGCGTCCCGGTGCCGCGCGGCGTCCTCGAAGGCCATCTCCTCCGCGGCGGCCAGCATCGCCTTCGTCTCGTCATCGATGAGCCGGGCGATCTCCTCCTTTGACAGGAGTTGGTCCGCGTCCGCGGCCTTCGGAAGCGCGGCGGCGGCGGACTCGCCGTACAGCGCGCTGGAGAGGTCCTGGATGTTCCGCTTCACGGACGCAGGGGTGATGCCGTGGTCGCGGTTCCAGGCGGCCTGCTTCTCGCGGCGGCGGGATGTCTCGTCCATGGCCTTGCGCATGGAATCGGTCACGCGGTCCGCGTAGAGGATGACGCGGCCGTTCAGGTTGCGGGCTGCCCGGCCAATGGTCTGGATGAGCGAGACGTGGCTGCGGAGGAACCCCTCCTTGTCCGCGTCCAGGATGGCCACCAGGGAGACCTCGGGGATGTCCAGCCCCTCGCGCAGCAGGTTGATGCCCACCAGCACGTCGAACTCGCCGCGGCGCAGGTCCCGGATGATGGCCGTGCGCTCGATGGCGTCGATGTCCGAGTGGAGGTAGCGCACCCGCACGCCCACCTCCGTGTAATACTCGGTGAGCTCCTCGGCCATGCGCTTGGTCAGCGTGGTGACGAGCACCCGCTCGTTGTCCGCGGCGCGGCGGCGTATCTCTTCGAGCAGGTCGTCCACCTGCTGGGCCACCGGCCGGACCTGCACCTCGGGGTCCACGAGGCCCGTGGGGCGGATGACCTGCTCCACCACCACGCCCTGGCTCTTGTCGATCTCGTACGCCGCCGGCGTGGCGGACACGAAGATGGCCTGGGGGAAGATCGCCTCGAACTCGTTGAACTTGAGCGGCCGGTTGTCCAGGGCGGACGGGAGCCGGAAGCCGAACTCCACCAGCGTCTCCTTCCGGCTGCGGTCGCCGCGGTACATGGCCCCCACCTGCGGCAGCGTCTGGTGGCTCTCGTCCACCAGGAGCAGGAAATCCCTCGGAAAGTAGTCGATGAGGCAAGGCGGCGGCTCGCCCGTCGCGCGTCCGGAGAGGTGCCGGGAGTAGTTCTCGACCCCGTTGCAGAACCCCATCTGCTCCAGCATCTCCAGGTCGAACATCGTCCGCTGCTCGAGCCGCTGCGCCTCCACCAGCCGCCCGGTGGCGCGCAGCTCGGTCAAGCGGGCCGCCAGCTCCGCCTGGATGCCGCGCACCGCCTCCGCGCGCTGCGCCTCGGGGGTGACGTAGTGGCTGCCGGGGAAGATGACCGCCTTCGGCTGCTCGCCCAGCACCAGCCCGCGCAGGGGGTCCACGGTGGTGATGCGCTCCACGGTGTCCCCGAAGAACTCCACCCGGATGGCACGGTCCTCCTCGTAGGCGGGGAAGATCTCCAGCACGTCCCCGCGCAGCCGGAAGGTGCCGCGGTGGAAGTCGGTGTCGTTGCGCTCGTACTGGCAGTCCACCAGCTTGCGGAGGGTGGCGAGCAGCCCCGGCTCGGTGCCCACCGCCACGGTGACCGCCATGTCCACGTAGGAGCGCGCGGCGCCCAGGCCGTAGATGCAGCTGACCGAGGCGACGATGACCACGTCGTTGCGCGTGTTGAGCGAGTGCGTGGCCGAGTGGCGCAGGCGCTCGATCTCGTCGTTGATGGTCGCGTCCTTCTCGATGAAGGTATCGGACGCGGGGACGTACGCCTCGGGCTGGTAGTAGTCGTAGTAGCTGACGAAGTACTCGACCGCGTTCTCCGGCAGGAGCCCCTTCAGCTCCCCGTACAGCTGCGCGGCGAGCGTCTTGTTGTGGGCCATGAGCAGCGTGGGCCGTTGCACCGCGGCGATGACGTTGGCCATGGTGAACGTCTTGCCGGAGCCCGTGACGCCGAGCAGCGTCTGGTACTTGTCCCCGCGCTCCAGCCCATCCACCAGCTCGCGGATGGCGCGCGGCTGGTCCCCGCGGGGCTCGTAGTCGCTGACGACGCGGAAGGGGGGCATGGCGTGCTCCTTAACGGCCACGTGCCCGCGGCGTCAGGCCACCTTCCAGCTGGTCCCGGCGGCGGTGTCCATTGTCTCCACCCCGAGCCCCTTGAGCTCGTCCCGCAGCCGGTCCGAGGCGGCGTAGTCCTTGGCTGCGCGGGCGGCGCGGCGGGCCTCCAGCAGCCCCTCCACCCTCGCGACGTCAATGCCCTTCTCCCGCACCGCGCGGTCGCGCCGGCGGAGCAGCCACGCGGCCGGGGCGTCCTCGAACAGCCCCAGCACGGCGGCGACCTTGCGCACGTCCGCCCGGAGCGCCTGCAGGGTGCGCCCCACCACCGGCTTGTCCTTCACGGGGGGCCTGTCGGTCAGCTCGTTGAGCTCCGTGAAGAGCGCGGAGACGTCCGCCATCCCGGAGGCGTAGTTGAAGTCGTCCGCCAGGGCGGCGAGGAAGGCCGCGAGGTGGCGGCCCGGGGCCCCGTGGACCGGCCCCGCGCCGAACTCCTTGCCCCCCACCCGCTCGTCCACCTTGCGGAGCGTCTCGTAGAAGTACTCCATGCGCGCGTCCGCGTCCGAGAGCGCCTTGTCCACGAAGTTGAGCGGGCTGCGGTAGTGGGTGGAGAGGAAGAAGAAGCGCAGCGCCTCGGCATCCACGCGGCCGAGCGCGTCCCGCAGCCGCACCACGTTGCCGAGCGACTTGGACATCTTCGCCCCTTCCAGGTCCAGGAAGTTGGCGTGCATCCAGTAACGGGCGAACGGCTTGCCGGAGGCGGCCTCGCTCTGCGCAATTTCGTTCTCGTGGTGGGGGAAGACCAGGTCCACCCCGCCGCCGTGGAGATCAAACGTCTCGCCCAGGTACTTCGCGCTCATGGCCGAGCACTCGATGTGCCACCCCGGCCGCCCCGGCCCCCATGGGCTCTCCCAGGACGGCTCGCCCGGCTTGGCCGCCTTCCAGAGCGCGAAGTCCAGCGGCTCCCGCTTCTGCTCGCCCGGCTGCACCCGCTCGCCGGCGCGCAGGTCGTCCAGGTTGCGGTGGGACAGCTTGGCGTAGGCCGCGTAGCGGGAGACCTGGAAGTAGACGTCGCCGCGGCTCTCGTAGGCCACCCCGCGGTCGATGAGCGCCCGGATGATGGAGAGGATCTCCGGCAGGTGCTCGGAGACGCGCGGGGAGACGTCCGGCTCCAGCAACTTCAGCGCCGCCGCGTCCTCGCGGAAGGCCTGGATGAACCGCTCGCTCACCGCCTGCGCCGTCTCGCCCCCCTCGTTGGCGGCCTTGATGATCTTGTCGTCCACGTCCGTGTAGTTGCGGACGTACCGGACCCGGTATCCCACCGCCCGCAGGAAGCGCACCACCACGTCGAAGACGGTGAACGTCCGGGCGTTGCCGATGTGGACGTAGCTGTAGACCGTGGGGCCGCAGACGTAGACCCCGAGCTCCCCGTCCTTGAGGGGGACGAGCGGCTCCTTCTGGCCGGTCATGGTGTTGAAGAGCTGAATGGTGGGGAGCGCCATAGGACTCGGGACTCTACCTTGATCCGAAACAAGTCACCGGATCTCCTTGGGATTTACTGGACTGTAAGGATCCAGTACGAACCCGGGGGCAACATTTCCCACCCGAGGCAGATAATACGCTGGGCCCTGCCCCTACCCAGAAGGAACGCCAACCATGTCCAGCCGCTCCCACCGCCCCTCCGCCCGCTTCCCGTCCGAGCCGACGCTGGATGGCCAAACGGACGAGTCGGAGTTGCCGCTCATCGAGCCGGACGAGGACGCCACCCCGGTGGACGCCTCGCGCAAGCGGTCGCTCGGCATGGCCACCGATCCGGGTGATCACACGCCAACCCGGCACAACCCCATGGGACAGGACGCTGCCTTGAAGCCTTCCTACTCCGGCAAGGAGGTCCCGGACCCCGGTCACAAGCCGGCGTTCCTGTACGTGGACCGTGGCCCCGGGGCCGGTCAGCTCATCCCGCTCAAGCAGGGATCGGTGGTTGTCGGCCGCATCTCCTCGGCAGACCTGCGGATCAACCACCCCTCGGTGAGCCGCCAGCACGCCCAGCTGAGCCGCCGCGGTGAGGAGTTCACGGTAGAGGACCTGGGCAGCCAGAACGGCACCTACGTGAACCGCCGCCGGGTGCGCGGCCCCACCCACGTGCTACCGGGGGACGAGATCACGGTCGGCACCGCGTTGCTGAAGCTGCGCGGCTCGGGTGAGTCGCTCACCCACGTGCCCGCGGCGCGCGGCAGCCGCTCCCCGCTGTCCAACGCGGTGAAGGTGGCGCTGTTCGCCGGCGCGGTGGGGGCTGGCATCGCGGCCACCCTGGTCTACGCCTTCGTCCACATGCAGGCGGCACCGGCACCGCAGGCGAGCGAGCCCGCGCCGGTGGCGGCCGCGACCGCGGCAGCATCGGAGGCGGCGGAGCCGTCGTCTCGCCGGATGGTGATCGAGGACGAGCCGGTGGTGGTGGACGTGGTGAAGGGCAAGCCGGCCGCTCCGTCCGCGGCCGTTGCTGCCGAGTCCATGCCGGCGGCCCCGGCGCCGGTGGCTGCTGCCCCCGCACCCCGACCGGCCGCAGCGCCCAAGGTGTCTGCCACGGCCGCTGCCGCGCGCCGCGCCGCGGAGTCGTCTGACACGGCCGCCGAGAAGGAGGCCGCCGAGGAGGCCCCGGCGGCGTCCGATGATTCGAAGAACCCCGCCCGCGCCAACATCCTCGCGCGGTACGAGACTGGCAAGGTGGACGCGGCCATCGAGGCGGCCGAGGCGGCGGGGGACAAGGCGCTGCTCGCGGACCTGGTGAAGTTCCGGGACGCGTTCAACGCGGCCAAGGAGAGCAGCGACGTGGCGACGGCCATCCGGCAGTTCACCGTGGCGCAGAAGGTGGACGACAAGCTGTCTGCCGGCTGGTCCTCCTATGGCAGCCAGATCAAGAAGCAGCTGGGCGGGCTGTATGCCCGGGTGGGCGCGCACTACGCGGAGGCCGGCAACACGGCCGAGGCGCGCAAGGCCTTCCAGCTGGCGCTCAAGCAGGAGCCGGGCAACGCCGCCGCCAAGGCGGGGCTGGCGGAGCTGGGCGACGGGGAGAAGAAGGCGGCCCCCAAGCGCGCGGACATCGAGGACGCGTTCGCGGAGTAGCCCCTGCTGCGCGCCCTCACGTGGGGAACGCCGGCCCTGGTCGCGCTCGTGGCGCTGGCCGGGGCCTCGGCGCGTCCGGGCGGCGCCGCCCCCCCGCTCCTGCTCACGCTGACCGCCCCGGGGGCAACCCAGTCGCGGATCGTCCAGTGGACGGAGGGGGGACTCGCGGAGGTGGCCCTCATCGCCCACGTGGCGGACGCGCAGCCGAGGGGCGTGGCGCTCCCGGGCGGCCGGGCCGCGGTGGTGGTGGAGCAGGTACCCCAGCGGGATGCCTCGTGGAGCGCCGCGCTGTGGGTGGCCTCGCGCGAGGGGGTGGCGCTCCGGGCGGACCGGGTCTACCCGGGCACGCGGCCGGTGCTGCTCGGCGGGGACCGGGCCGCGGTGGCGCGGGGCCACTTCGGGCCGGTGCCTGAACCCGGCGAGTACCGGGTGGACGCGTTGGAGGTGGA
>VGRA01000067.1 GCA_016875515.1 Deltaproteobacteria bacterium
CGCCGCCCCGCGCGCCACCTCCGGTGCGGCGGGCTCGGCGCGGGCAACGGCAGGTGCGGAGGGCCCGGTCCGCACGGACGTCGGGGCACCGGCGAGGATCTCCCGCTCGGGCGCGGCGCGCGCCGGGGTTGCCTCGGGAGGTCGCCGGGCAGCCTCTCCCTCGGAGGCGCGCGCCATGGCGGCGAGCAGCGCCTGGCGGGGCTGTTTCGGTCCCGCGCCCCGGGACTCCTCCCCGCCCTTTCCCTTGCGCCCCTTCTCGGCCGGGAGGGACGCAAGCAGCGCGCGCAGCTCCTTCTGCTTGTCCCCGCGGGGCAGCTGCTTGAGCGCCTTCTCCGCGGTGCGGCGCGCGTCCTCGGGGCGGCCGAGCAGGTCCGCCTGGATGCGGGCCACCTCCAGCGCCGCGTCATCCCCGAGCGGGTGCCGGGGCGCCAGCTCCACCACCCGCCGGTAGTCTCCCGCCGCCCGCAGCAGGTCCTCCTCGGCGCGGCTGATGCGGGAGAGTTCCTCCAGCATCTGCGCGGCGTTGAAGAGGGCCTCGGGGGCGCGGTCCGTGCGCGGGTGCTGCCGGGCCACCGCCTCGTACTTGTCCGCCACGTTGAGCCAGTGGTGTCGGAACTTCCTCCGGGCGGTGTCCTTCTTCAGCGCCTGGTGGGCGGAGCGCGCCTCCCGGTAGGCGAGGTCCGCCTCGCGCGTGGTCCCGGCGCTCGCAGCGGGGGCCAGGAAGAGGCAGGCGGTCAGCAGGGCGCGGCGGAGCATGGACGGGGGTACCTGAGGCTACAGGCTGGGACCGTCATGTGATCACCGGAACGGGGACGTGGCAAAAAAGTCACCGGTGTTCCCGCTCCGGGGGCGGAGTGCTCTTCTTTCCTCCCATGCACCGCTACCGGAAGCTGACGGGGCGCCTGGACTGGACCTGCCATCGGCAGCATCCAGAGATCCGGGCGGCCCCGTCCGATGCAGGCGTCAGCGTGGGAGCACGTCCGCGACGAACATGGGAAGAGCAGTCTCCCCGCCGTGGATGCCCCGCGGCAGGTGGAGGTGAGCGAGGGGCAGGCGTCTCTGGAGGACCTGGAGCGGAGGGTCCGAACCGGGGCGCTGCGCCCCGAGGACCTGGTGGAGTGGGACGGCCGGTGAACGCCCCTCGACCAGGTGTTCCACTTTGACGGCGCGTGCGAGGCGACCAGGCGCCGGAGGCGGCGGCGCCACGCGCTGATGACCGTGGCAGCCACCCTCCTCTTCCCGCTGCTCGCCTTCGGGGCCCTGCGCGGGTTCATCTGGCTGGTCACGGGGGCACGGAGGTAGCCGTTCCCGTCCCCCCCTCACAGCGCCTTCTTCCACTGCGCCAGCAGGTTGAGCGCCTCCAGCGGGTTGGTGGCGTCCACGGCCAGCGCGCGCAGGCTCTCCAGCACGGCCCTCTCCTCCGGCCGGAGTAAAGGCGGGGCGTCATGGAGGAACAGCCCCATCTGGGCAGCAGGGGGCGGCGCGCGCGCGCGCCCCTTCTGGCTCAAGCGGGGGCGACCGGCGTCATCCGGCTCCCCGGACTCCAGGTTGGCGAGGATGTCCCGCGCCCGCGCCACCACTTCTGGCGGAAGTCCCGCCAGGCGCGCCACCTCAATGCCGTAGCTCTGGTTGGCCCCGCCCTCCACCAACTTGCGGAGGAAGAGCACCTTCCCCTGCACCTCCTTCACCGCCATGGAGAGGTTGCGAACCCGGGGGCGCTCCCGCGAGAGATCCGTCAGCTCGTGGTAGTGGGTGGCGAAGAGCGTCCGCGCCCCCACCCGGTCGTGCAGGTGCTCCGCCACGGCCCACGCAATGGACAGGCCGTCAAAGGTGGAGGTGCCGCGGCCAATTTCATCCAACACCACCAGGCTGCGCCGGCTGGCGTGGTGGAGGATGTTGGCCGTCTCCGTCATCTCCACCATGAAGGTGGACTGGCCCCGGGCCAGGTTGTCCGCTGCCCCCACGCGCGTGAAGATCCGGTCACACAGCCCCACGTGGGCCCGCGCCGCGGGGACGAAGGAGCCCGCCTGCGCCATCAGGGTGCAGAGCGCCACCTGCCGCATCACCGTGCTCTTCCCGGCCATGTTGGGCCCGGTGAGGATGAGCAACTGCCCGGCGTCCCGGGAGAGCGTGACGTCATTGGGGACGAAGACGTCCCCAGTGAGCAGCCGCTCCACCACCGGGTGGCGGGATGCCTGCAGTTCCAGCCGGTCCGAGTCCTCCACCACCGGCCTGCAGTAGCCGTACTCCGCGGCGCACCGCGCGAAGGACAGGAGCACGTCCGCGGTGGCCACCGCCTCCGCCGCCGCCCGCAGCGGCCCCACGTGGGCGATCACCTGCGCGCGGAGGGACTCGAACAGTTCGAACTCCAGCGCGAAGCGGCGCTCCTCCGCGGTCAGCACCTCCGTCTCATGGCGCTTGAGCTCCTCCGTGACGAAGCGCTCCGCGTTCACCGTGGTCTGCCGGCGCTGGTAGTCCGCGGGCACCCGGTCCAGGTTGGCCCGCGTCACTTCAATGTAGTACCCGAAGATCTTGTTGAAGCGGACCTTGAGGGAGGGGATCCCGGTCCGCTCCCGCTCCCGCTGCTCCATGGCGAGCAGCGTGTTCTTCCCGGAGGTGGTCAGCGCAATCAGCCGGTCCAGCTCCGGGTGGAACCCCACCCGGAACATGCCCCCCTCCTTCAACACCGTGGGAGGCTCCTCCACCACCGCGCCGGAGAGCGCCCGCTGCAGGTTGCCGAGCGCCCCCAGGGGGCCGGCGAGCAGCCGCAGCAGCGGCGCCTGGCACCGGCCCAGCGCGGCCCCCAGCTGCGGCAACTGCTCCAGGGAGCGGGACAGGGCGAGCAGGTCCCGCGCGTTCCCGGCCCCGAGCGCCAGCCGCCCGGACAGCCGCTCCAGGTCCGCCACCCCCTTGAGCAGCCCGAGCAGTTCCTCCCGCCAGAGCGATCTGTTGGACAACTCCTCCACGGCATCCAGCCGGGCGTTGATCTCCGGCACCACCGCCAGGGGAGCCGCGAGCCAGCGCGCCAGCGTCCGGGCACCCATGCCGGTGGCGGTGCGGTCCAGCACCCCCAGGAGCGCCCCCCTTCGGCCGCCGTCCTTGAGCGTGCGCAGTATTTCCAGGTTTGCCAGCGAAGCCTCGTCCAGCCGCAGCTGCTCGGCGGGCTGCAGCCGCCGGAGCCGGTCCACGTGGCGGGCCTCCGTGCGCTGGGTGTCCTTGAGGTAGCGGAGCGCCGCCCCCGCCGCCCCCACCGAAAGCTCCGTCCCGGACAGCCCAAACCCCTCCAGCGAGGCCGCCCGCAGGTGCTCCTTCAGCAGCGCGTGGCTGCGCGCCGGCGAGAATGCGGCCCCCTCCAGCCCGGCTACCGCGGGCGTCCGGGCCAGCTGGGCGCACAGGGAGACGAGCCACGGCGCGGACTCCTCCCCGGAAGGCACGAGCAGTTCCCGGGCCCCGGCCCGCCCCAGCTCCTCCGCCAGCGCCGCCGCCCCGGCGAGCTCCGCGGCGAGGAAGTCCCCGGTGGAGGCGTCCAGCAGGGCAAGGCCATACCCGTCCTTCCCCGGCAGGATGGCGGCGAGGAAGTTGTTCTCCTTTGCCTCCAGCACCTCTTCATCCAGCACCATCCCGGGGGAGATGATCCGGGTCACCTCCCGCCGGACGATCCCCGGCCCCGTGCCCGGGGGCTCCACCTGCTCGCAGATGGCCACCTTCAGCCCGGCGTCAATGAGCCGGGCCACGTACCGGCGCGCCGAGTGGTACGGCACCCCGCACATGGGGATGCGGGTGTCCCCCTTTGCGCGGGAGGTGAGCGTGATCTGCAGGAGCTCCGCCGCCTTCACCGCGTCTTCGAAGAACAGCTCGTAGAAGTCCCCCAGCCTGAAGAACAGCAGCGCCCCCGGGGTCTGCGACTTCACCTCCAGGTACTGCCGCAGCATGGGGGTCAGCTGGCCAATCTCCCCGCCCCCCTCCTCCGTCCCCGCCGCAGCCGCCTGCTCCGCCATGTCCCGGTCCCCGCGTGTGCCCGGGCCTGCCTCATGGCAGCCGGGAGAGTTCCCGTGCTTACCACTTCCCCCTGACGAAGCCCTTGCCGGAAAACCCCCCACAACCACCCTCGCACCCGTTAGGTTCCCGAGTCCGCCATGCCGGAGATCAAAAGGCCCCTTCCCCCGCTGTTCCAGGTCGTGCTGCGGCCCTTCCAGTCGTTCTTCGAGCTGGAGATGGCCGGCGGCATCCTGCTGGTGGTGGCCGCAGCCGTCGCGCTCGCGTGGGCCAACTCCCCGTGGGCGGCCGTCTACGAGGGGCTGCTCCACTACCCGCTGGCGGTCCAGGTGGGCAGCTTGCGGGCGGCGTTCGAGCTGCACGTGCTTGTCAACGACGTGCTCATGACCGTGTTCTTCGCGGTGGTGGGGATGGAGATCAAGCGCGAGCTGGCCGTGGGGGAGCTGCGCACCCCGGCCCGGGCGCTGCTGCCGGCAGTGGCGGCCGTGGGCGGGATGGCGGTGCCCGGACTGGTGTACCTGGCCTTCAACGCGGGCAGGCCCAGCGCCTCCGGCTGGGCCATCCCCATGGCCACGGACATTGCTTTCAGCATTGGCGTGCTGACGCTGGTGCGCGGGCGGGTGCACCACGGGTTGGTGGTGTTCCTCACCGCGCTGGCCATCTTCGACGACCTGGGGGGGATCCTCGTCATCGCCCTGTTCTACGGGAGCGGGCTGCACGCCCCGTGGCTGCTCGCCGCGCTGGGCGTGACCGCGGTGCTGGCGCTGTTCAACCATTACTACGTGCGCAACGGCGTCCTGTGGCTGGCCGGCGGGGCGGCGCTGTGGACCTGCATGCACCACGGCGGCATCCACGCCACCATTGCCGGGGTGGTGCTGGGCATGTGCATGCCGGCCCGCGGCCTGCAGTCCCCCGGGGACGTGCTCGAGGCGCTGCGGCGCCACGTGGAGGGGCTGTCGGGGAAGCCCGCGGAGGAGGAGGTGCAGGCACAGGAGATCCTCCAAATCGAGGAGACGCTGGAGGACCTGGAGCCGCCCCTCAACCGCTTCGTCCACCTGCTGCACCCCTGGGTGGTGTACGGCATCCTCCCGCTCTTTGCGCTGGCCAACGCGGGGGTGGCGCTTCGCGGCGGGCCGGAGGTGTCCCTCTTGAGCCCGGTGTCCCTGGGGGTGGGGCTGGGGCTTCTGTTGGGGAAGCCGGTGGGGATCTTCCTGACCACCTGGATGGCGGTGAGGGCGGGCCTGTCCCCCATGCCGGGGAAGGCGCACCCGGCACAGCTGTTTGGCGTGGCGGTGGTGGGCGGCATCGGCTTCACGGTGGCGCTCTTCGTGGCCTCGCTGTCCTTTCCCGGGATGCCGGGGGTGCTGGACTCGGCGAAGCTGGGCGTCCTGGTGGGCTCCTTCGCCTCGGCGCTGCTCGGCTACGCGATCCTCCGGTTCGGCCCCGGGGCCCGGGAGGCGGCATGATCATCGAGGCCTTCCAGGACCTGAACCGGGTGCGCCAGATCGCGGTCATTGCCGCCCGGTATGGCTTTGCACAGTACGTGGACCGCGGCGGGCTCTGGCGGATCCTGGGCAAGCGGGAGGAGGTGGCCGAGGCCCCCGAGGTGGGGAGGGCCTCCACGGCGCGGCGCTTCCGGATGCTGCTGGCGGAGCTGGGGCCCACCTTCGTCAAGCTGGGCCAGGTGATGAGCACGCGGGCGGACCTGCTGCCGGCCGAGTACGTCGAGGAGCTGGCCCATCTGCAGGACCAGGTGCCACCCTTCCCCCTCGAGCAGGTGAAGGAGCAGATCCGCGCGGGGCTGGGGCGGGATCCCGCCGAGCTGTTCCGGGAGATCGGTCCCACCCCCCTGGCGGCCGCCTCCATTGCGCAGGTCCACCGGGCCGTTACCCAGGACGGGGCCGAGGTGGTCATCAAGATCCAGCGCCCCGGCATTGGCGAGTCCATCCGCGCCGATCTCTCCGTGCTGCGCTCGCTCGCGCGGATGCTGGAGGCGCTGGTGGACGACACCGGCGTGTACACCCCCACGGGGATCGTGGACGAGTTCGACCGCGCCATCCACGAGGAGCTGGACTTCCTGCACGAAGCGTCCAACCTGCGGGCGTTCCAGCGGACCCACGCCGGCAGGCCGCGGGTGCGCATCCCCGCCCTCTACGAGTCGCTCTCCTGCAAGACGGTGCTCACGCTGGAGCTCTTGCGCGGGGTTAAGGTGGGGCAGCCGGAGTTCGCCGGCCACTCCCCCGAGGGGCTGGCGAGGCTCCTGGTGGAAGAGAGCTTCCGGCAGCTGTTCGACGACGGGCTGTTCCACGGGGATCCGCACCCGGGCAACATCCTGGTTCTGCCACAGGAGGGCGGCGAGGAGCAGGTGGCGCTGCTGGACTTCGGCCTGGTGGGGCGCGTCAGCCCGCAGATGCAGGAGACGCTGGTGATGCTGGTGCTGGCCATTGCGCTGAAGGACGCGGACAGCGCGGCGCGGATCCTCTACCGCGCGGGGGCCCCGGACACGCGCACCAACCTCACCGGGTTCCGCAACGACATCCGGGGGATCCTGGGCAGCTACCTGCCCGCCACGCTGGGCGAGGTGGACGCGCGGGTGATGTTCCGTGATCTGCTGGATCTGGCGGTGCGGTACCACATCCGCGTGCCCCGCGAGTACGCCATCCTCTCCCGGGCCACGGTTGCCATGGAGGGGATGCTCCGGTCGCTCCACCCGAACCTCAACATCGGGGAGATCGCCCTGCCGTACGCGCAGGAGCTGCTCAAGAGCCGGTACGATCCCACGCAACTGCAGGGCAACCTGGCCCGGACCCTGTTCCGCGTGCAGGGCTTGGCGAGCGACGTCCCGCTGCAGCTGTCCCAGATCCTCCTGGACCTGGAGTCCGGCAAGTTCACCATCGCGGTGCGGAGCACCGCCCTGGAGAGCCTCGCGGCCCAGGTGCGTTCGCTGGCGGTGGTGGTCTACCTGGGGCTGTGCGCCTGCGGGCTGATCGTGGGGGCCTTCGTCTCCTTCCCGCGCGCAGGGGAGCCCGTCCAGGGCATCCCACCGCACGGGCTGCTGGCCGCCGCAGCGGCCGCCGCCGTCTCCGGTGGCGTGTTGGCCTGGGCGCTGTTCAAGGGGCGCTGGAGGAAGGTGCCGCTGCAGTGGCTGCTGGGGCGGCGGCGGGAGCCCCCCCGGTGAGGATGGACTGCGAGCGCGTGGGCGTCCTGCACGGCCCGGCCCGCGCGCTCGCGGAGGTGTCCCTGTCGCTCGCCCCCGGTGAGCACGTGCTGCTCTGCGGCCCGGCGGGCAGCGGCAAGACCACCCTGCTGAAGGTGCTCGCGGGGCTGCTCCGTCCCACCTCCGGGGCGGTGCGCTGGGACGGTGAGGACGTGGCCCACCTGGACGAGGCCGGGCGGCGCAGGCGGCAGGCCTCGCTCGGCATGGTGTTCCAGACCGACGCGCTGTTCGACTCCCGCACCGTCCTGGAGAACGTCCTGCTGCCGCTGCACAACCGAGGCGTGGGCCGGGAGGAAGCGCGGGCGCGCGCCGAGGCGGCGCTGGAGGCGGTGGGGCTGTTGCAGGCGGCGCGGATGCGGCCCGAGGCGCTGTCCGGCGGCATGCGGAAGCGGGCGGGCATTGCGCGCGCGCTGGTGGTGGCGCCCGAGGTGCTCTTCGCGGATGATCCACTCGCCGGCCAGGATCCCGCCACGGCGAGGGCCCTGTGCGAGCTGCTGGACCGGCAGGCGGCGGGGCGCACGCTGGTGGTGTCCTCGCCCGAGCCCCCGCCGGTGCTGACGATCCAACGGTGGTGGGTGGTCGACGGCGGGCGCCTCGTGCACGACGGGCCCCCTGCCCCCGCCCTCATCGGGGTGGAGGAGGGGACGTGAGCGCCGTCCTGGCCGCCCTGGGGCGGGGGACGCTGGCGGCGGCCCGGGCCGCCGGCCAGTCCGCGCTGGTGCTGGGGCGGACCCTGCGCGCCGCGCCCCGGATGAACCGGCGGGAGTTGCTGCGCGCCTTCGGTCACTTCGGCTGGGAGAGCCTGGGGATCTGTCTGTGGGTGGCGGTGGTCATTGGCGTCATGGTGGTGGTGCAGTCCGGGCTGTACGCCAACCGCTTCGGGGCGCGGATGGCCCTGGGCTGGGCCTCCGGCTTCGCGGTGACCTGGGAGTTCGGCCCGCTGCTGCTCGGGGTGGTGCTGGCCGCGCGCGTGGGGGCCCGCAACGCCGCGGAGCTGGCCGTGCTCAAGGCCGGGGGGCAGCTGGAGGGGCTCTCGGGGATCTCTCTGGATCCCTACCCCGTGCTGCTGGCGCCGCGCTGGGTGGCCATCACGGCCTCCACCGGGATGCTGGCCTCGGTGACGCTGCTGGTGGCGGTGTGCATGGAGGTGGTGTCCGCGTGGGCCTCCCTGGGGGTCCCCCCGCGCGTCTTCACCGGCAGCATGGCAGACGCGCTCGGGTGGCAGGACGTGCTGGGGGGCACCACCAAGGCGCTCTTCTTCGGGGCGGCGGTGGCCACGGTGTCCACCGCGGTGGGGCTGCGCGCCAGCGGCGGGGCGCGGGGGGTGGGCCTGGCCGCGGCGAGCGCGGTGGTGCGCTCGTCGTTCGCCATCTTCGGCCTGGACCTCCTGCTGACGCCGGTGCTGGCGGCGGGGCTCTCCCGGTGATCCCAGGCCCCTTCACCACGGCGGTGCGCACGGCGCAGGCGGTGGCGCGGCGGGGGCTGTCCGCCCGGGACTGCCTGGAGCAGGTCCATGACCAGGGCAACCGCACGGTGGCGCTGGTGGTGACGGCGCTGTCCTTCTTTGGCGCGGTGATGGTCACCATTGCCTACGCGCAGGCGCGGAAGATCACCGGCAACCTGGCCACGGTGGGGCCACCCTACCTGGAGCTGTTGGTGCGGGACTTCGGGCCGCTCACCTGCGCGCTGCTGGCGGCGGCACGGTGCGGGGCGGCCAGCGCGGCGGAGCTGTCCGCCATGGCGGTCAACGAGCAGGTGGAAGCCCTGGAACTCTGCAACGGCGACCCGTACTCGGACCTGGTGGCCCCGCGCTTCGTGGGGGCGCTGGTGGCCGTTCCGCTCCTGTGCATCCTCGGCACCAGCGCCGCGGCGGTCTCTGCCGCCCTGACCGCCCGCTACGTCTTCTTGACGGACGGGATGGCCTTCCTGGATCCCCGCTTCATCGACGGGTGGGACCTGCTGTCTGGCGGGCTCAAGGCCCTGCTGGCGGCGGCGTGGATCCCGCTGGCGGCCTCCTCCAGGGGGCTGGCGGCGCGGGGCGGCAGCGCTGCGGTGGGCGAGGCCACCACGGACGGCGTGGTGGTCGCGTGCGTGGGAAGCATCGTGCTGGTGGCCGCGGTGGGGCTGCTGTTCCAGTTGCTCGGCGTGTAGGGCCCTACCGCATCAT
>VGRA01000068.1 GCA_016875515.1 Deltaproteobacteria bacterium
GTACCGGTTGCAGCCGAAGAACACCTTCCCCCGGAAGCTGCGCCGCTCGGTGAGGAAGCCCTGCTTGCAGTCCGGGCAGGCCACGCCAATGGACATGGGGCGCGTGCCCTTGCAGTCCGGGTACCCCGAGCAGGCGAGGAAGCGGCCGAACCGGCCCCGCTTCACCACCATGGGCTTCTGGCACTTGTCGCACGTCTCTTCCGTGGTCTCCTCCTCCACGGGGACGATCTTCCCGTCCACCTCCTTGTAGTCGGACGTGGACTTGCACTCCGGGTAGCCGGTGCACGCGAGGAACCGCCCCATCTTCCCCCACTTGATCACCATGGGGTTTTGGCACTTCTGGCACTTCACGTCCGTGGGGATCTCCTCCCGCTTGACGTCCCGCATCTCCGCGGTGGCCTTCTTCAGCGTCTCCTCGAAGGGGCCGTAGAAGCCGTCCAGGAAGCGCTTCCAGTCCACCTCCCCCTCGGAGATGCGGTCCAGCTGCTCCTCCATCTCCGCGGTGAAGCGTACGTCCAGTTGCTGTGGGAAGTGCTTCACCAGTTCCCCGGTGGTGATCTCCCCCAGCTCCGTGGGCCGGAACCGCCCCTCCAGCTTCTCCACGTACTTGCGCTCCTGGATGGTGGAGACGATGGCGGCGTACGTGGAGGGACGGCCAATGCCGGACTCCTCCATCTCCTTCACCAGCGTGGCCTCGCTGAAGCGCGGCGGCGGCTGGGTGAAGTGCTGCTCGGGCAGGATGCCCTCACCCTTGAGCTGCAGCCGCTCTCCCTCCTCCAGCGGCGGCAGCTCGGTGCTGCCCTCCGCCACCTCCCCGTCCTCGAGCCCCTTCTTCTTCGCCTTCTCCGCTTCCGCCTCCTCGTCCGCGGTCATCCCCAGGCCGTAGACCTTGAGGTAGCCGGCGAACTTCAGCGTGCTGCCGATGGCCCGGAACGTGGCGCGGCCCGCGCGGATGTCCGCGGTGGCCTGGTCGTAGACGGCGGGCTTCATCTGGCACGCCACGAAGCGGTTCCAGATGAGCTCGTACAGCTTGAGGAGATCCGGCTCCAGGTGCGCCCGCACCCGCTCCGGGGGGTACTCGAGCGAGGTGGGCCGGATGGCCTCGTGCGCGTCCTGTGCCCCCTTGCGGGTGCGGAAGACGTTGGGCGCCTCCGGCAGGAAGTCCGCGCCGAACGCCTCGCCAATGTGTGCGCGCGCCTTCGCCACGGACTCGTCCGAGAGGCGGGTGGAGTCCGTGCGCATGTAGGTGATGAGGGCCACCTGCCCCTCCTCGCCCAGCGGCACACCTTGGTACAGCTGCTGGGCCAGGGTCATGGTCTTCTTCGCCGTGAAGTAGAGCCGGTTGGCCGCCTCCTGCTGCAGCTTGGAGGTGATGAAGGGGGCGGGCGCGTTGCGGCGGCGCTCGCGGCGATCCAATTTCGCCACGGTGAACTCGGCTGCCCGCAGCTCCGCCGCCAGCGCGTCCGCCGTGGCCTTGTCCGAGATGACTGCCTTCTCCCCGTCCAACTTGTGCAGCCGCGTGCGGAACACCGGGGGCAGCTTCCCCTCCAGCAGCGCGTCCACCGTCCAGTACTCCACCGGGACGAAGGCGCGGATTTCCACCTCGCGATCCACGATCAGCCGCACCGCCACGGACTGCACGCGCCCCGCGGACAGTCCGCGGCGCACCTTTGCCCAGAGCAACGGGGAGATCTTGTACCCCACCAGCCGGTCCAGGATGCGCCGGGTCTGCTGCGAGTCGTACATCCTCGGGTCCAGCTTCAGCGGGTGCTGGATGGCGTTCTGGACCGCCGCGCGGGTGATCTCGTTGAACATCACCCGGTGCGTGTCAGGGTGCTGCATCTCGTCCGCGAGGTGCCACGCAATGGCCTCCCCCTCGCGGTCCGGGTCCGTGGCCAGGTAGACGGACTGCGCCCCGCGCGCGGCCTTCTTCAGCCCGGAGAGCACCTCCTCTTTGCCCTTCACCACCACGTAGGAGGGCTCGAAGTCGTGCTCCACATCCACGCCCAGCTTGCTGGACGGCAGGTCCTTCACGTGCCCCTTGGACGCCTGCACCACGAACCCGGGCCCGAGGTACTTCTTGATGGTCTTGGCCTTGGCGGGGGACTCCACCACCACGAGCGAGTAGGGCCTCGCGGACTTCCCGCCGGCCGCCTGCTCGCCCTCCCCCTCCGCCGGGGCCTCCACTTCCGCCAGCACCTTGCGCGCCTTGCCGCGCGCGGGGGCCTTCTTCTTCCCGGCGGCGGCCTTCTTTGTTGCCCCGGCGCGGGACTTCTGGGTCTTCGCCTTGGCGGGCTTCGCGGCCTTCGGCGCGGACTCAGCCTCGGGGGCGGGCACCTCTGCCTCGGTCTTCTTCCGGCTCTTCGCTGCCATGGTCCGCTGTCTCCTTCAGGCCTTCTCGTAACGGCGGCCGGGGCGCTGGATGCAGCGCCCGGCGAGTTCCAGTTCCACCAGCCCGGCGGAGAGTTCCGCCGGTCCGAGTGGAACCGCCTCCAACAAGTCATCCATGCCGCGCGGCTCCGGCCCCAGCGCGTCCAGCACCGCGGCAGCCCGGGAAGACAGGGGAGCCTGCCTGGGGTGCGCAGAGGCGGCCGCGGCCGCCTGCACGGCGGGCGCCCCACCCGCCGCCTCCAGAACCTGCGCCGCCCCGGTGCACAGCGCAGCGGTCCCATCCGCCAGCAGCTGGAGGCAACCTTCTGCTGCAGGGTTGGACAGGTCCCCCGGCAATGCCAGCACCGGCCGCCCCAGCTTCAGCCCGTACTCCACGGTGTGAAGGGCACCGGAGTGCTTCCCGGCGCGCAGCGCCACCACCACGTCCGCGCTCCCCGCGATCAAGCGGTTGCGGCGCGGGAAGGTGGCCCGGCTGGCGCGCACCCCCGGCGGGTACTCCGAGTAGAACCGCCCGCCGCCCGCCAGCACGTGGGGGCGCAGGCGGGCCTGCGCCGGGTCCAGCGCGTCCAGCCCGGAGCCCACGAACGCCCAGGTGGGGGCGCCAGCGTCCAGGGCGCCCCAGTGGCAGGCCTGATCCACCCCTTCGGCCGCCCCGGACAGCACGCCCAGCCCCGCCTCTGCCACCTCCCGGGCGAACCGGCGGGCCTTCGGCAGGAAGCCCGTCTCCGGGTGGCGGGAACCGACCAGCGCGGCCCACCGCCTCCCCGCGCAGGGGCTCCCCTGGAAGAACAGCAGCGGGACGGCGTCCTCGGACAAGCGCCCCGGCCAGGCGGGGTCTCCGGGGAAGCAGATCTCCATCTCCCCCCGTGCGGCGAGCCCCAGGGTCTCTTCCGCCCGTGCCTTCAGGGGCGGGCCTTCCAGGAGGGCGCGCCGCACCGCGTCCGGCGCCTCCAGCCGCTCCACCCAGGCCTCCACGGGCCCTTCCAGCAGCGGGGCAAGCCCTGCGCCCGTCCAGGCCCGAAGCCCGGCCAGCCCCCGCGGCCCCACCCCCGGCACGCTCCAAAGCCCCAGCGTGGCGAGCCGTTCGCGGTCCTGCCGGATGCTGGCCAATGCGCTTCCCATGTTGAGCGGATCCCCCTCCAGCCACCTTATACATGGGGGGACCGACACCCCCGGGGGGCGCGCCGTGTACCGCCCCGCGGCCCGGGCGGTCAAGGCCACGGGCCGTTCCAGCGGTCCCGGGGAAGCGTCAAAACCGCTGCAATTTCAGCGCGATGAAACGGTCGCCGCCTTCGTGTTGGCGCGCATCTCGGCCCGGTCCCCCGCCACCATCTCCCGCAGCGAGCGGACCACCACACAGGTGCAGACCTCCGGCTTGACGTCTGCCACCACGCAGCGGCCGACCGGCTCGGGCGGGAACTCCGGGTTCTGCCCCCGCTCGGGGCTCATCAGCTGGCCGCCGCCCCGCCGCATCACCACGAAGGTGTTGCCGCGCTCCACCCCGTCCGCGGTGCCCTTGTCGATGAGGATGTAGTGGTGCTCGGCGAGCAGCGTCCGCCCCGGCTCCAGCGTGCCCACCACCATTCCCACCAGGTCCTTCGGGTTGGGCCGCGCATCTATCACATCCGAGAACTTCTCCCCGGAGGCCCCGAGCCGCTGGCCCACCTGCACGTCGCTGAAGGCGCGGAGCAGCTGGGCCGTCACCAACCCGTCCCGGATGGAGACCACCTTCGCCACCCCGTCCACTTCGGAGACGAACCCCAGCTTCTTGCCGGTCACGGGATGGAGGATGGCCTGCGCGGTGTGGAAGGCCTGGTACTCGCCGCCCACGCGGACCGTGCCGGGCTTGGCGAACTTGACGTAGAAGGTGTCGGGCGGGGACAGCATCAGCTTCTCTGCGAACGTCCCGGTGATGGCCCCGGACTCAGTCAGCTCCTCCACGGTCACGAAGCTGGTGCGCTGCACCCGGATGCCGCGGTCCTTCTCCTTGTAGCCAATCTGCCCGGCCACCTGCACCGTCCGGCTGGTCTCCAGCGCCTTCTGCTCCGAGTCCTCCAGCAGCTCCGTGGTGGGCAGCGGGACATCCTCGCCCGTGGCCGACGCCTCCGACGTCTCGCCGCCAATCACCACCACCTTCTTCCCGCCCTCGCTGGTGGCCTCGCCCGGGGCGGCCACGTCCACGCGCGCGGGGGCCTCCTCGCCGGCGTTGAAGAAGCGCACCATGTTGCCGGGGTAGATCCAGTGCGGGTTGGCGATCTCCGGGTTGTAGGACCAGACCTTGGGCCAGTACCACGGGCTCCCCAGGAACTTCTGGGAGAGATCCCACAGCGTGTCCCCCTTCACCACGGTGTGGGTTTCGCCGGGGGCAGACTCGCGCGCCCCCTCCACTTTCGGGAAGGAGGAGGGCACCGGTCCGGGTGCGGGCGGGGCTGCGTCCGGCGCCTCCGCGGCGCCCTCGGGGGTAGGGGCATCTCCGTCTGCCTCGATGACGGGGGTCTCCTCGGACTGCCCCTCCTCCTGCGCGAACGCGAGCGGCGCACCGGAAAGTGCGAGCGGGACGGCGAGTGCTGCGGCAACGGTTCGACGCATGGCGTTCATCCTCTCACGGCCCGGCCCCCGGGGCATCTCCGGTGCCGGACGAGGACCGGAGCGCCACCTGCGCCTGCGCGGCGGCGGCGGTCCCCGGGTACTGCGACATGATGCGGCCGTACAGCTGGCGGGCCTGCGCCCCCTGCCCCATCCGGGAGCGGCAGGCGGCCAGGCGCAGCAGCGCGTCCAGCACCGCGTCCCCCGCAGGGTAGCCGTCCAGCACCCCCTGGAACGCCTGCGCCGCGCCGGGGAGATCCTCAATCCCCTGCAGCCCCACCCCCACGAAGTAGAGGGCGTTGTCCGCGCGCACGTGCCGCGGGTGCTGGGAGACGAAGCCGCGGAGCTTTTGCACCCCACCCTCCAGGTTGCCCGTCTTGAGCGCCTGCAGCCCGTCCTCGAAGAGCGCGTCGCCGAGCGCGGCATCCGCGGCCTGCTCCTCTGCCGCCACCCCGCCGGGCGAGGACGCAAACAGCGCGTCGTCCAGCTCCTCGGGCGGCTCCACCACGTCCTTGCGTGTGTCCAGCCTCGGAGGGGGATCCGCCTTCGGCTTGAGCCTCACCACGGCCAGCTCGGGAACGGCCGGGGCGGCGGGGGGACGGCCCCCCTCGGGCGCACGGGCCCGGGCGCCCAGCACGGCCTGGCTCGCCTCCAGCCGGTCCAGCCGCTCTGCCAGCCGCCGGCCATTCTCCCGCTGGGCGCGCACCTCGCGCTTGAGTTCCACCATCTCCGCCCGCAGCGCGGGATCCCCGGCGCAGCCCGCGCTGAGCGCGCAGGCAGCAAGCAGCACGGTGCCGTGGCGGAGGGACGGGGACATGAACGTTCGCGGCTCAGGACAGCTCAAAAGCCCCGGGGGTGCCAGTTTTCGGCCCCGGCCAGCGCGCCGCCACGAAAGCGAGATGCCGCCCGGTGAGGCCGCCGTCCCGCCGGTGGGAGAAGAACCCCGGGGTGCAGGCGGTGCAGGCCTGCAGCACCTCCACCTGCGCCCGGGGCACCCCGGCCTGCTCCAGCGTGGCGCACACCGCCGCGGAGAGATCCAGGTGCGGCCGGCCGGCGGCGCCCCGGTTGACCACCGCCGGGCCGAACGCCCCGGCGAAGTGGTCTGCCAGCTCCTCGGACACCTCGTAGCAACACCCCCGGATGTGCGGCCCCACGCAGGCGCGCAGAGCCCCGGGACGCGCCCCCCTCGAGGCGAGCGCCTCCACCGCCCGCGCCGCAATGCGCGCGGCCGTCCCCTTCCAACCAGAGTGGACCGCCGCCACCGCGCGCACGTCCGGGGCCTCCACCAGCAGCGGGATGCAGTCTGCCACCCGCACCCCCAGCACGTCCCCCTCCCGCAGCGAATAGAGGCCGTCTGCCTCGGTGAAGGCGGGGCGCAGCGCCCCGTCGTCCCCGTCCAGCTCCGGCGCCTCCACCACCCGGTCGCCGTGGACCTGGGACACCGTGTGCAGGCGCCCGGTGGGAAAACCGCCCGCCGCGGCCAGCGCGCGCAGGTTGGCCTCCACGTGGGCGGGGGCGTCCCCGGTGCTGCCCCCCAGGTTCAGGCCTTGGAAGGGCGGCGGGGAGACGCCCCCCTCGCGGCGCGGGAAACCGTGGGGGACGGACAGCAGGGAGGAGCGCAGGAGGGCCACGGGCATGGGCGCGGGTGACACTGGCCCGCCTTGGGGAGGTTTGACAAGGCGCGTCATGCCCCCTGAGACTTTTGAAGCCCATGCGCCCGTTCCGGCCCACGCTCGCCCGCAAGCTGCTCCTCGGCGTGGGGCTCCCCGGCCTGCTGGTGGCGGTGGGTGGGTTGTCCGCGCTGTGGGAGATGGCAGACACGCTCGCCGGCCCCGGCAGCTCCGCGCAACTGGAGCAACTGTTCCGCACCGCGCTCGCCGCGCTGGGCGCGTTCTGGGGGGTGCTGCTGCTGGCCACCGTGTTCTCGCTCCACTTCTTCCTGGTCCGCCCGGTGGAGAAGCTGGCCTCGGTGATGAAGCGCGCCGAGGACGGGGACCTGGTGGTCCGCGCGGACGAGTCCCGCGGGGACGAGATCGGCCGGCTGTCCCACGCCTTCAACCGGATGCTCGTGCGGCTCACCGAGATGAAGGTGGAGGAGATTGACACGCACTGGGAGCTGGAGCGCGCCCAGAAGGAGCTCAGCCTCAAGGCCCAGCTGGAAGAGGCCAATGCACAGCTGTCCCGGCGCGTGGGGGATCTCTCCCTGCTGTACGACGTGAGCCGCTCGCTCAACGACACGCTGGAGCTGCAGGATCTGCTTACCCGCATTGCCACGCTGGTGAACGAGCGGCTGGGCGTGCCTCGCTCCTCGGTGATGCTGGCCGGCGAGGACGGGAAGCTGGAACTGCGCACCGCGTGGCCGAAGCAGGCGCTCGTGGGGCTCACCTTCGGGCCCGGGGAGGGGGCGTGCGGCCGCGCCGCGCAGCAGCGCAAGGCGGTCTACGTCCCGGATCTCTCCGCCCGGGACGGCGTCTACGTCCAGCGCGGCGTGCCGGGCGAGCCCACCTCCGGCTCGCTCTTGTGCGTGCCCATGGTCCACCAGGACGCCGTGCTCGGGGTGCTGAACCTGGAGCGGCCCGGGGTGAACGCCTTCGCGGCCGAGGAGATGGATTTGGTGCAGGCGGTGGCAGACCAGGCAGCGGTGGCGGTCCAGAACGCCCGGCTCCACGCACAGACTGTGGCGCTGAGCATCACCGATCCGCTCACCGGCACCCCCAACCGGCGCCACCTCTTCCAGCGCATGGAGGTGGAGGTGGCGCGGGCGCACCGCTTCGGCACGCAGCTGTCGGTGCTGATGGTGGACATTGACCACTTCAAGAAGCTGAACGACGCCAACGGCCACCGCGCGGGGGACGAGGTGCTGCAGCGAGTGGCGGGGCTCATCCGCGGCAACATCCGGAAGGTGGACCTCGTGGCGCGCTACGGCGGTGAGGAGTTCATGGTGCTGCTGCCGCAGGTCACCAAGGACGAGGCCAGCCACGTGGCGGAGAAGCTGCGGCGCCTGGTGGCGGAGACCCCGGACGAGTACGGGCCGGGCCAGCCGGCGGGCCACGTGAGCATCTCCGTGGGGGTGGCCAACCTGCCGGTGGACGCCTCCGAGCAGGAGGCGCTGGTGGACTGCGCGGACGCCGCGCTCTACGCGGCCAAGCGCGCCGGGAGGGACAAGGCCATTGGGTACGCGCCGGGGATGGAGCTCCACCCGGGGCGCCAGCGCGGGCCGCGCGCCGGGAAGCGCAATCCGCAGGAGGGCGCGTCCACCGCGGACCCGGCCGCCCCGCGCGCCGTGAAGGGCTGATCCTTTACGGCACGGTGAGCGCGCGCAGCAGCTGTCCCCCGCGCGGCGCCCGCACCCGGAGCAGCAGCACCTGGCCGCTCTTGCCCCCGCGCAGCGCGTTCCACAGGTCCGCCCGGTTGCGCACGGGCTTCCGGTCCACCTCCACCACCACCATGCCGGGTTGCAGCTGGGCGCGCTCGGCGGGGGAGCCCGGCACCACCTCCGTGATCAGCGCACCCTGAGGCGGCAGCCCGTTCGCCTGGGCGAAGCGCGGGTCCACGTCCGCAATGCCCAGCCCGCTCTTCGCCCCCCGCTGCTTCTCCTCGTCCCCGCCGTTGCCCCCGCCGCGCGCGGCCACCCCCTCCAGGTCCGGCCGCGTCCCCAACTGCACCTTCACCTGCACCGGCTGCGGCGCGCCGCCCCGGAAGACGGACAGCGTGGCGGTGGAGCCCGGCTTCTTGAGCGCCACGGTGCGGGAGAGCTGGCCGCCGCTGGACACCTTCACCCCGTCCACCGCGGTGACCACGTCGTCCTGCTGCAGTCCCCCCTTCGCCGCGGGGGAGCCCTCGTTCACCTCCGTCACCACCGCGCCGTCGGACACCGGCAGCTTCATGGCCTGCGCCAGGTCCACCGTGAGGTCCTGGATGCCAATGCCCAGCCATGCCCGCGTGATGCTGCCCTCCTTCTCCAGCTGCGGCAGCAGGGCCTTCACCAGGTTGGAGGGCACGGCGAAGCCAATGCCCGAGCCAGACGCCACGATGGCGGTGTTGATGCCCACCACCTCGCCGCTCAGGTTGAACAGCGGCCCGCCGGAGTTGCCCGGGTTGATGGCCGCGTCCGTCTGCAGGAACTCGTCGTACGGCCCGGCGTGGATGTCCCGCGCACGGGCGGAGATGATCCCCACGCTCACGGAGGA
>VGRA01000069.1 GCA_016875515.1 Deltaproteobacteria bacterium
TGCCTCGACTTGCGGGGTGACTTGCGGGGTGACTTGCGGGGTGACTTGCGGGGTGACTTGCGGGGTGACTTCTCCGGTGACCCTTGGCGGCCCCGCCACCGGCACCCGGAACGTCACGACCGCCGCGCCGGTGATTTCCCGGAACTCCGGCGGCGCAATGCCCGCCGCCCGGCACATCTCTGCCACGCGGTTGGTCCCCCGCCCCCATTTCTCGATGAGCCCTGCCCGGAAGAAGACGTCCGCGATGATGGGGTTGCGCTGCACGGAGAGGTGCTCCCGCCTGAGCAGCGCCGGGGTGATGCCCCTGGGGTATTTCCCCGCGCTCCACACCTCCACCCGGTCATCGAACAGCGCGAGCGAGATGGCCCCACCGGCGATGGAGTAGTCCCGGTGGATGAGCGCATTGACCAGGATCTCCCGCAGCGCGAGGGGCGGGATGAGGGGCGTCTCCACCCGCTTGAACTGTGTGGGGACAATCCGTGCCGGGAGCGGAAAGTGCCGTTGGCAGAAGAGCTGCGCCTCCTCGAGCAGCTTGAACGCCGGCCCCCGGATGCTCCGATGGTCCATGAACTCGTCCCTGGTGAGGCCCCGGAAGCGCGCCATCCGCAGCTCGCACTGCGGGTAGTCCGGCATGAACGTCTTGCCGAACAACACCACCGCTGCACGCAGCAGGTGTCCGTCCTTGCGGAGCCCGAGCCGATCCAGCGCCGCATTCGCTCGCTGCGCGGGCGAGCCCACGAGCCGCCCGATTGACTCGAAATCCCCGACGATGCGGAGGACCTCCTCCCGGTCGATGTCCTTGAGCGTCACCTCGTCGGCGACCTGGTTTTCCCAGCGCCGTCGGCTGTGGGCGCGCTCGAAGAGGAGGGACTCGCAGCGCGCCTGCGCCATCCTGCGGGTGGTGTTCCCCACCCGCTCGTAAGGCCGCCCGTCGAAGATGAACTGAGCGGAGTCCGTGTGGCCCACGACGGACAGCAGGATCGCCTCGCGCCCGTGCCCCGACGGTACCCGCTCCATCCGCACCTCGAGCGGCGGCTCGAACCGGTCCCTCGCGGCGGCAATCTCGTGCAACGTCTGCGGACTCACCTCCTGGCCCACCAGCGTGCCGTCCGGCTTCACCCCGAGGACCACCGTGCCCCCACCCGCGTTGGCAAAGGCACACAACGTCTGCATGGCCTCCCGGAGCTCCCCGGTGGACCTCTTGAACTCCAGCCTCTGTGACTCCCCGCCCCGGATGAGCGCGGTGAGCGTCCGCTTGTCGGTCATGGCTCCCCCCTCCGGAAGCCATGATGCGGTTGGGGGCTGACATGACCGCCTATCCGCCCACCTTCGCCGCACTGCACGCCGCCTGGCGCAACGCCGCGCGGGGCAAGCGGCAGCGCCCGGACGTGTGCGCGTTCGAGGCCGCGCTCGCGGAGAACCTGCTCCAGCTGGAGACCCAGCTGGCGGAAGGACGCTGGCACCCCGCCCCCTACCGCTGCTTCGAGGCGGTGGAGAACGGCAAGCGGCGGCTCATTGCGGCGGCGCCGTTCCGCGACCGGGTGGTGCACCACGCGCTGGTGGACGGCCTCTCCCCCGCGTGGGAGCGCCGCTTTCCCGGCTGGGTGGCCGCCAACCGCGTGGGGCGCGGGACGCACTTCGCGCTCTCATTGGCCCGGGCAGCGGCGGCGCGCTGCAGCTGGGTGCTGCAGCTGGACGTCACCCGGTTCTTCCCCAGCGTGGACCACGGGCTGCTGCTGGAGCAGCTGGCCCGGGACGTCCGCTGCCCCCCGACGTGGGCGGCCTGGCAGCGGGTGGTGGACTCGGGGCGGGACGTCTTCCCGGAGCTCGCGCGACCCGCCGTTCCGCCCGGCGGGGACCTGTTGGACCTGGACCGCCCGCGCGGGCTGCCCATTGGAAACCAGACCAGCCAGTTCCTGGCCAACGTGGTGCTGCACCCGCTGGACCGCTTCATCTGCCACCGCGTGAAGCCGGAGGCGGCGTGCCGGTACGTGGACGACCTGGTGCTGCTGGACCGGGACCGCGGGAAGCTGGAGGCGGTGCTGCCGGCGTTGAAGGAGGAGCTGGCCCGGCTGCGGCTGCGGTTCCACCCGGACAAGACGCGGCTGGTGCCCACGCGGGAGGGCTTCACCTTCGTAGGGTACCGGGTCTTCCCGTGGGGCGTGCGGCAGAGGCGCGAGTCCGTGTCCCGGGCGCACCGCCACCTCCACCGGGCCCAGCGAGAGTGCCTGGCCGGCGAGCGCACGCTGGAGGGCGCCCGCAGCGTGGCGGCGGGGCTGTGGGGCCACGCCCGCCCGGCCGGCGGCGCGGCGGTGGCGCAGTTGTTGGAAGATCACCCGTTCCGCTTTCCGGAACGGTGCTGGATTGCAGCCCCGGAGGATGGGTGAGTACCCTCCTGCACGATGAGCCCGCTTCCAAGAGATCAAATCCTGGCCCTCGCCCGACGGTACGGCGTGGAGAGCGTGCGGCTGTTCGGCTCGCGCGCGCGCGGTGACGCTGGACCTGCAAGCGACGTCGACCTTCTTGTTCGCATGGACCCGGGCCGGGACCTGTTCGACCTCGTCGGCTTCCGGCGCGCGCTCGAGCAACTCCTGCACCTGCCCGTGGACGTGGTGTCCGAGGGAGGACTGTCTCCCTGGCTTCGAGACCGGATACTGGCCGAGGCACGCCCGCTGTGAGGGTCCGGCCAGACGGTGACCGCGCCTACCTGCTGCACATGAGGGATGCCGTTCAGCGTGCCCGGGAATATTCAGCAGCAGGGAGGGAGGTCTTCCTTGCCTCGTCACTGGTGCAAGACGCGGTCATACGGAACCTGGAAATCCTCGGGGAAGCGACCAAGCAACTCAGCTCCGACACGACGGACGCAGAGCCCAACATCCCGTGGGAGGACATCGCGGGAATGCGGGACGTCCTGATTCACCATTACTTCGGTGTCGACTTGGTGCTCGTCTGGGACGTGGTGGAGCACCGACTCCCCGCGCTGCTGGAGGCCATTCAACGGCTACTGGCCCGTTCCCAGGGATGAAGTCGCCGGGCACCCCGCCTCGAAGGCGGGGGCCGGCGGGAGGGCGGCGGGCGGTGACGCCGCATCTCCTTCGCGCGGTGCGCCAGGGGCTGCACGCACCACCCGTGGCAGGGCTGTAGGGCCGCAGGTCCGGCCGGGAGTCCACGGTGGCCCCCCGGCTCCCTCGGCTGCGGCTCGACTGGGCGCAACGAAAGCCGATGTTGTCGTTCCGGTTGTCCGGATTGTTGTTGTTACGGTTCGCTGCCCGGAGGTTGTTCTCGTTGTTGTTGTTCCACGAGCCGCCCCGGTGCTCGCCCTGCACGGGTTGCGGGGTCACCCGCGGGGAGGCTCCTCGCGAAGCCCCCCACGAGCTTTCCGCACTCGGCCGCCAGCCGGGAGACGTCCCCGTACCGCCCGACGGTCAAGAGTTGTGAATCCACGGCCAGCCGGAGCGCGAAGGCGTGTGCGGCGAGCGCCCCGTCCGCGCCGGCCAGCGCGCTCCTCGCCGCCACAGTGCCCGCGCCGCCCTTGCGTGCGGCGCGGGCCGCCTCGGTGACAAAACCGTGGAGCGCAAAGACGCTCTCCTCCAGCTGCCGCCCGAGCACCGCCCGCCGGTGGCGCGGGAACGCCTCCACCACCTTCAACGTCTCCTTCGCGAGGTCGTACGCCCGAGCGAACAGCGGGGATTGCTGCATGCGTTTGCCTTTCAGAATCCGGCGCGCGCCCCTGCGGGGCGCGAGAATCCAGAAGTCGGGATTCAGGAGTCCAGAATCTGGTCCGGTTCACGGATGACATTTCGCCTACTGGGCGCAACGAAAGCCGATGAAGTCGTACCGGTTGTCCGGAAAGTAGTAGAAGTCACGGTACGCTGCCCGGAGGCTGATCTCGTTGAAGTTGATCCACGAGCCGCCCCGGATGCTCTTGGACGAACTGCCAGCCGAGTAATCGCTCGCAGTCCATTCCCAGACATTACCGGACATGTCTTGGATGCCGTGGGGAGTATTCCCCGCGGGATGGGTCCCTACCTGGGCCGTACCGGACTTCAGGGTCACGCCGTTCCACTGGGCGTGGCTATCATCCGGCGTGGTTGCACCCCAGGGATAGGTGGTCGTTCCCCCGTTGCTCGCCGCCCACTGCCATTCCACCTCCGTGGGGAGCCGCTTTCCAGCCCATGTGCAGAACGCCGTGGCCTGGTTCCAGTCCACGCAGTTGATGGGGTGCGTCTCCTTTCCGGGAGCCCCCCAATTGCATCGGGACGGTGACGAGCATCCCCCTGCGGCCATGCAGGCCTCGTACTGGGCGACCGTCACCTCGGTCTTGTCCATCTTGAAGTTGGACACGGTGACGGTGCCACCGGCGTAGTTCCAGTCCGAGGTCGTCGAGGATCCTCCGGTGACACTGACCGTGTCGGCACTGCAGCGGCCGGCCACGTCCTGAAAGCCGCTCGCACAACCCGTGGTCACGCACTGGCCTACGCCGTTGTCGCGGTATCCAGCGGCGCACGCGCCGCGCTTCACGCAGACGGCAATTCCCCGGGCATCATCATGGTACGGGAACGCGTCCCCGCACCCCACCGAGGCTTGCCCGTTCACGCTCGTCACCTTGGGCAGCGTGAAGGTGACAAGCAGCGGGTTGTCCGTCAGGTCAATAGCACCGGTCACGGTGGTCAACTCCGCCAAGGAGGCCGTCGTCAGGGCCGGGTTGCCGCGGATGTGAAGGAAGGCTCCCACGGTCGAAAGCTTCGGCGCATTCACGGCTGTCATCAGCGTGTTCCCGTCGACCTCCAGTTCATCCCCCACGCTCGTCAGTTCAGGACAGGTCACCTCGGTCAACGCGGGGTTATTTGTCACGGAGAGGCGTCCCCCCACCGTCGCCAGCTTCGGGAGCGAGATGGAGGTCAACAGTGGGTTCCCCGCCAGCATGAGGTCACCAGTCACCGTCGTCAGGTTCGCCAGGATCGTCCCGAATTCCGTGAGCTGCCCATTGATGGAAGCGCTGATGCGCCCCACCGACGTCAGCGGCGCTGCTGGAGCGAGCGTGCTCAACCCCGGCGCATTGATGGTGAGCGCCCCCGTCAGGACAGTGCACCCGGAGTTCACGAGGTTCTGCCAGTCCAGCGTGTTCGTCACCGTGTAGCTGCCCTCGAGCGTGGTGCAACCGGTGCTCCCCCCACCGCCCCCCGTTCCCCCGGCCGGCGTGCAGAGGTACCGCGTCTGGGTCACCTCGCCGGCCTCGAGCACCCCGTTGCCGCTGGTGTCAACGCCGGAGTCCACCCGCGTCCCACCGTTCGGGCAGTCCGCCCCCGCGGGCTCCGCGTCCAACTTCACCAGCGACACCAACCCCGGCGCGCCGATGTCGCCCTTGTCTCCCTTGTCGCCTTTGTCCCCCTTATCGCCCTTCTGCCCATCCACCCCGTCCTTGCCGGGCGCACCGGCGGCCCCCGGTGCCACGTCCACGGCGCTCCCATCCGGGCAGCTGATGGTGGCCACCCCCGTGGCCGCGTTCTTCGTGACCGTGCAGTTCCCGGAGGAACCTCCGCACTCCGCTCCCATGAGCGACAACAACGGCAACACCACCAGCAGCTTCCGCATGGACGCCCCCCTGGGTTGAAGACGAGCGGCATGCTGGCCCATCCAACGAAGGGTGTCTACACGCCCCTTCCGCCCTCCACTCCGGCAGGGATCCGGAAGCCCGGGTAGGCGAACGCACTGGAAATGACTTGGCAGTCCCGCTCCGTCACGCCCGCGCCGCGGCATACCGGGTACCACTCCGCCTTCACCGTCGCCTCGACGCGGTCCACCAGCGCCGTGGCCTCGTCCGGTGGCAGCAGGAAGCGCGCAGCCTGGGAGAGGGCGTTGGCCGCGTTCGCCCACCGCCCGAAGTCTCCCACGGTGAGGGCCAGGTCCCTGCGCTCGGCGCTGACGGGCACGGCCGGCGTCAGGTCATACGCCAGCGAGAGCCGCCACCCGCGTCCCCGCGCCAGCAAGGCGTGGTTCCTCGGGTGGTCATCCGTGTTGGAGATGGGCGCGTTGAAGCGGATCTCCCCGCCCATCCCGGGACAGTTCGAACCTTCCTGCCACGACGGGCTGCACCTCACCCGGCAGGGTCACGTAGACAAAACAGCGCCGCAGCTGCCCCTCAGAAGTCATTGTCGAGCCCTGCCGTGCCCACCGAGCGGCCACGCTGCCGCCCATGCGCCCGCGCCAGCCTCAGCCCCGCCTCGTCCAGGCCAGGGTCCCCCAGCCGCTCGAACGCCCCCAGCAGCCCGTACGCCCACAGGAGGGCCACCGACACGGCAATGCCCGAGGACGGCTTCCCGCGCTCGGCGTCCCGCACTGCCCGCACCCCCGCACCCACCCGCTCGGCCGCCTGCTGCAGCGTCCAGCCACGCCGCAGCCGGGCGTCCCGCAGCTGGGCTCCCAGCTGCTTCAGCGCAGCCTCCACCGGGTAGGGAGGGTGGGTGAAAAGGGGGTTGGTCGCGGCCATTGAATGCCTTCAAGGGCATGATATTGATGTTTTCGTTCTCTTCAAATCCCTCCACCCGACGCAGCCCCGGTGCACACGCTGGAGGGCGCCCGACGCGTGGCGGCGGGACTGTGGGACCTCGCCTTCCCTAAGGCAGCGGGTGGCCCCGCAGGAACCCGAGCATGTCCGGCTCGTGGTCCACGCCGCTCCGGTCTGCCACGCCGTCCGGCCACTGCACGTGCTGCAGCATGGCCCCGGCCTTGATGCAGAACCGGTCGCACGCCCCCACGGTGCCGTCCCGCTCCACCACCCGGTCCACCACCGTCCCGCCCAGTTCGCCCCGCAGGCGCGCCGCCCACGCCGTGACGTCAAAGCCGGGGGGAAGGTCCAGCGCCTGTGCCTGCGCCGCGTCACACCCCACCACGCTGCAGGCCCGGTGGATGAGCATCACCGGCAACGGCGCAACGGGCGGGGAGGCGAGCGCGCACCCGGACAGCTCCGCCGTGGGGGCCTGGAAGGGGTCTGCCCCGTCAAATGCCACCACCGCGGCCACCCGGTTCCCGCCCGGGGTGGGCGTGCGCCTTCGGAACAGCGCATAGGCCTGCGCGAAGAAGGCGCCGTTGGACCACCCAGCCAGGTAGATGCGCGCCGGGTCCACCATCCCCGTGGCGACCAGGTCGTCCACGAGCGTGTCGAGCGAGCGCGCGTCTGCGTTGTCCACCTCACCCTCGAACGCCCGGTGGTACAGGTCATGCCGGGACGCGGGCGGGTTGCCGTTCTCGTTCCGCTGGTTGCGCCCCTGGTGGGCGGCGAGCACGAACCCGCCCACGCCGTCCCCCGAAAGGTCAAAGCCCGGGGCCTTCGCCCGCAACGAGGTGGTGTCGTAGACGGCGGACGCGCTGCCGCCCGCGCCATGCAGGTAGACGACGAGCGGGCGCGGGGTGGCCGCCGTGGCGGTGGCCGGCACGTAGACGCAGGCCGCGCGCGTGACGCCGTCCGTCACCCAGGTGCGCGGCGGGCCGTCGTCGAACAGCGGGCGCCCCTCGCGCGTGGTCCGGCAGGTGGGCAGCGTGAGCGGCTCGGCCAGGGTGCGGCGCTCCAGCCCCACCAGCGCGTCCTCGCACGGGTCGTCCGCGCTGCACAGCGGGGCGCCCTCGCACAGACCCGTCTCCCCGTCACAGAGCTCACCGCGCGCGCACGGTTCACCCTCCCCTCCCCCGTCTGCCGGGCCCGCGTCCCCACCGCCCCCCCACCTGCGACCGCTGCAGCCCGGTACGAGCAGAAGAAGCAGGAGTGGCATCACCCGGCACGCGCTCAAGCAGCTGTTCATCTCAGCCCCCCCCTCCGGACACGGCACGCTCACCTCCGCCACGGACAGCGGCCGGCCCATGTCCCGTGCGCACCTTACCTGCAACTGCGTGGCCTGCGCCGGCGCCACCCCCCATGTGCCGCCGGAAGTCGCTGGGGTCCAGGCTCGGCCCATGGACACGTTGGCCGCGGAGGCACCGTCCTCCTGGACGGACCGCCGGGCAACGCCGGGCGCTGCAGTTCATCCCCCGTTAGAGTCCCTCCACCATGCCGTCCTGGTCCCGCCTCCTCTTCTTCACCCTCTTCGCCGGCACCGCGCTGTTCGTCCTCCACGCGTGGCTCTACCGGCGGCTCGTGGCGGACCATACGAACAACCCCCGGCTCCGGCGCGCGGCCATTGCCCTCTTCGCGCTGCTGTCCGTGGGCGCCGTGGCGGGGCGCTTCCTCGGCTACATGCTGAACCCGAACAGCGGGCGCCTCCTCACCGTGGCCCTCTTCTCCTACAGCGGGCTGGCGCTCTACGTGGCCTTCGCGCTGCTGCTGGTGGAGCCGCTGCGGCGCTGGCGCCTGCGCAGGCTCGCCCCCGCGGTGCCGGTGCACCCGCCCGTTTCAGCAGCTACGCCACCGGCCACCGTGATGAACGACCCTGCCACCGCCGTGGCCCAGGCGCCAACGCCCGCGCCCGCACCCACCCGCCGCGACGCCCTCACCGCCCTCCTCTCCGGCTCCGCGCTCGCGGCCGGCAGCGGCGCCGCCGCCTTCGGCGTCTACCGCGCCTTCGACAAGCCGGAAGTCACCGAAATCCCCGTCCGCCTGCCGAAGCTGCCCCGGGCACTGGACGGCTTCACCTTCGTCCACCTCTCGGACATCCACGTGGGCAGCCTCATCCAGGAGCGCTTCCTGCGCGTGCTGGTGGAGGTGGCGCTGGCGCAGAAGCCGGACGCGGTGGCCATCACCGGGGACCTGGTGGACGGCAGCGTGGCGCAGCTGGGCAAGTACGTCCGCGAGCTCAACGGCCTCCGCGCCCGCCACGGCACCTGGTTCGTCACCGGCAACCACGACGTCTACTCCAACCACGACGCCTGGTGCCGCGCGCTGGAGGGCTTCGGCTGGAACGTGCTGCGCAACCGCCGGGTGCAACTGGGAGATGCCGGCGCCTCGTTTGACCTGCTCGGCATTGACGACCCGTTCGCCTTCCGCGGCGGGGACAACGACGCGGGGCTGCAGGCGGCGCTCGAGGGCAGGGACCCGGAGCGCGCCTCGGTGCTGCTGGCCCACCGGCCCGAGCTGCCCGAGC
>VGRA01000070.1 GCA_016875515.1 Deltaproteobacteria bacterium
CGGCGGGGGCGGCGGCGGCGGCAGCGGTGCCGGCGGCGGAGGCCGCGCGGAGACCGGCGCCAGTGGGAGGGCGTAGAACGTCCGGAAGGTGTACTTCGTCCCTGCCTCCCCGGGAGAAGCCGGTGCTTCCATCTCCGCTGCGGCCGGGCTCGGCGCGGGCGGAGGGGACACCAGGTCCCGGTACTTCTCCATGAACGCAGTGGCGTCGAACGTGGCCTCGTAGCCCTCCGCCGCGACCACGCCGTTGGGCAGCGAGGGAGACTTCGGGCGCGCCACGAGCGACACCGACTGCCGCGCCAGCTTCGCGACCGCCTCGGCCGACGGAGGCTGCAGGGAAGCCGCCGGCGGGGCCTGGACCGCCTTCGCCGCGGGCGCCGCCGGGACGCGGTCCCCCACGGCCAGCTCCGTGTCCACGGCCAACCACAGCGTCCCGCCTTGTTCCCCGGCGACCCAGGCCTTCGAGCCGGTGGCACCGTTGACCACCTGCTCGAACGCACGGCGCTCCACCGTCACGAGGTCCGCATCGTCCGAGGGGATGAACTTCCCGGGCTTGTCCTCCAAGAGCGGGGCCTCGGCGAGCCTTGGGGGCGTGCGGAAGAGGCCCGCCAGGTCGGCGGGGAGGGTGAAGCGGGTGGTAACGCCCTGCGCCCGCACGCCAGGGAGGGCAACGCCCGTGGAGAACTCGAAGCGCTCGTCGGGGGAGATGCGCGGAAGCTCCTTGCCGTCGCTGAAGCCCCAGGCGTCTGCGTCCAGGCGGGGGTTGGCGAGCGAGGGCCACGCCACTTCGTGGGCGCCGAGGGTGAGGACCTCCGCGGTTCCCTCTGGACCGCCCTGGTGCGTGTCCCGCAACTTGAGGCTGAACCTGCGGGCATCGTCCGGGCAGCGCTGCGAGGCGTACACCCACGTGTCCAGCGCGCCGGTGGCGCCGGGCAGCAGCTCCGCCACGACCACCGGGGAGGCCGTGGGCATGGCGAGGCAGCCACCCTTTGCGTCGAACAGGGCGGAGGTGCTGAACCAGGGGCGCGGGGAGCGGTTCTTCAGGACGAGGCGCAAGTGGATCCACTCGCCGCCGTCCACCTGGCCATTGCCCGCGCCCGGACCGCCCACGTCCGCGAGCAGCTGCGACTCGGTGAGTTCCACCACGATGTCCAGCGCGGGGCCCGCGTCACTCCGGAGCTGGGACACGGCCGCTCCCTGCTTCGGCTCGGGCTGCGCCACCACCTTTTCCCGTGCCGCCGCGAGCGCCTTGCGCGCACCGGCGAAAAGGGCGCCAGGTGCTGCGGGGGCGGGCAGGCCCCCCGCGCCTGCCGGCAGCCCCAGCCACGCCGAGATGAGCTGGACGGCGGTGTCCCGCGACGTCAGCTCGCGCGCCAGCGCCTCGACCGCCTCGCGCCGCGCCGGCGTGGAGGTCCCACCGTCCGGCAGGGCCTTCACGCGCGCCCGCACGTACTTCCTCAGCTGGTCCTTCAGCTCCTGAACGTTCTCCCGGGGCACGCTCCCACTGAACAGGTCCGGGAGCGCGTCCTGGAGGGTTCCCCCGAGGGCGACGATGCAGGCGGCCTGGAGTTCCTCGCTGTCGTTGACGTCCGCGCGGGCTACCGAGCGGTCCACCTCGTCGAGCAGCGTCCGGACGCGCGCGACATCCGGCTGGACGGCTGAGACATAGGAGAGGAGTGCAAGGGACAGGACCATGCCCGGAATGAGCGCACGCCTCCTGTCGTCATGTCAAATGCCGTCGGCGCGCAGCCTCAGCCCCGGAAGGCCAAAAAGGACTGCACGCCCCACCAGCCGCCGGTGCCCACGGCGAGCAGCCCGGCCAGGAGCAGCAGCGCCAGCTCCGTGCGCGGGTGGCGGAGCCGCTCCAGCGACAGCCCGGCCAGCGACGTGAGCAGCCCCATGCCTGCCACGGAGCCCAGGGAGAAGAGGGCCACGTAGGCCAGCCGGGAGGGGGCTCCCTCCAGCCGGGCGAGCACCAGCGCGGTCAGCGCGCCGGAGCCGGCCAGGCCGTGAAGCAGACCCACGAGCAGCGGACGGGTGGCCAGCGTGACGCCGGGCAGGTGGACGTGGGCCTCGGGGCCCTGGTGGACGTGGGCCAGCGCGCCGTGGGCGTGCAGGTGGGCCGGGCCGGAGCGGCCGAGTGCCCAGGCCTTGTGCAGCGAGCGCAGCCCCAGCCCGGTGATGACCACCGCCACCAGCAGCTCCAGGGCCGCGGTGACGGGCTCGGGCACCTGCCGCTCCAGCAGGGCGAGCGAGCCGGCCACGGCGAGCAGGGACAACGCGTGCCCCACGCCCCACGAGGCGCCGAGCAGCAGCCCGGCGCGGCGGCCCCGCTGCTCGGCGGCGAGCGCGGACACCGCGGCCAGGTGGTCAGGCTCGAGGGCGTGGCGCATCCCGAGGAGGGCGCCGAGCAGCCAGGCGGAGGAGGAGAGCATGGGGCGTGGGGGCGGGCTGTACCCGCGGTGGGGCCGTCCGTCAACGAACGCCGCGCCCCCTGGCCCGCGGGACGGCTGCCCGCGCGGCGCGTCCACGCCCCTCTCCGTGCCTGGGCGCGGCCGTGGGCGGGGAGGGGCGGGACATGGGACTGGGCGTGTGGTGCGTGGCGGCGCTGCTGGCATGGCCTGCGCCGAGGGCGGCCGCGGTGAACCCGCAGGCGTGTGCGAAGAAACGGGTGGATGCGTGCGGGTGTCACCACCTGTACGGGCTCCGGCACTGCCACCCCAACCGGAAGGGGCCGCACTGCGAGCTCCCGGTGCGGGGCGAGGTGGACGCGGAGCCCCGGCAGGCGGGCGGACAGGTGCAGCCCGCCCCGGCGCGCTGAGCGGGGAGGCCGGGTGGGGATGGACGGCGCCGCGGGGGCCGTTCTGCTATGAGCCCCCGTCCATGATTCCCGTCCTCATCAAGCTGACCTTCGACACGTCGCTGAACCAGGCGCTGCTGTACCTCGCGGCGGTGGGGCTGGTGGCCTACTCGGCGTGGTCCGGGTGGCGGGGGGCGGACAAGGGGCAGGAGATGTCCCGGGCCCTCATCTACGGCGTGATGGGGGTGGGCATGGCGCTGTTCGGCCTGCACTACGCGCTGCCGAAGGCGGCCTTCCTGGGCGGCAAGGGGGAGGGCATCCCGCTGCACACCTACGGCCTGCTGCTGGCCACGGGCTTCCTCTCCGCGGTGACGCTGGCGAGCCAGCTGGCCGAGCGCGAGTGGGGCGGGGCAGAGGGGGTGAAGCGGCGCGAGCAGGTGCTGGACCTGTCCTTCTACGTGCTGATTGGGGCGCTGGTGGGCAGCCGGGTGCTGTTCATCGTGGCCAATTGGAGCGACTACGTGGCCCAGCCCAGCCGCTTCTTCGACCTGGGCGGGGGGCTCGTCTTCTATGGCGGGCTGATTGGCGCGACGCTGGTGAGCATCTGGTACGCGAAGAAGAACGGGATGGAGTTCTACCGCCTGGCAGACCTGGCCATCCCCACGGTGTCGCTGGGGCAGGCGTTTGGCCGGCTGGGCTGCTTCAGCGCGGGGTGCTGCTGGGGGGGGCCTGCACCGCAGGGGACGGCGCTCGCCGTGCACTTCCCGGACGGGACGCAGGCGAAGACGCTGTTTGGCAACGTGGTGGGGACGCCCAGCCTGGCGTTTGACTCCATGGCGCGGGACAACCGCTGGGTGGACCTGGCCGCCGGCCAAGTTACCCCGCAGGCGGTGCCGGGGGCCGTGCGGATTTCCGAGTACGTCACCCAGCACCACCACAGCTTCGGCGTGTGGCCCACGCAGCTCATGGAGGCGGGCGGGCAGCTGGTGCTGTTCGGCGCCTTCCTGATGCTGCGGCGCTACCGGAAGTTCCACGGGATGATTTTCGGCGCGTGGTTGATGGCCTACGCCTGCCTGCGCACCACCGTGGAACTGTTCCGCGGGGACACCGAGCGTGGCACGCTGCACCATTTCCTCGGGGTGGTGGGGATGGACTCGCTCTCCGCGAAGGTGCCGCTCGAGGCGTGGTGGAACATCTCGCTCGGGCAGTTCATCTCCCTGTGCCTGTTCGGCCTGGGGGCCAGCATTCTCTGGCGGCGGGGCAGCGGCGCCCGCGCCCAGAATCCGGCCCCCGCGGCGGCCTGAGCCTTCCTTGCCTGTCTCCCCGCCCCGGACCAAACTCCGGGACCTGAGCCATGGCCGGGGACGATGACAGGCTGAAGCCGGGCGGGGACGCCGCCGAGGCCATCAAGGAGTGCGACGCCTTCGAGGAGGAGGTGGCCGCGCTGAAGGTTGCCTACGAGCAGTTCTTCATGGGGCTGGAGAAGAAGCCCCCGCTGCGGCAGCACGAGGAACTCAAGAAGCGGCTCAACCACTTCCGGGCGCGCCCCCACCGGGCGGTGGCGGTGAAGTTCCGCGTGGGCTCGCTGCACCAGAAGTTCCAGACCTACGAGCGGCTGTGGGAGCGCACGCTCAAGGAAATAGAGAACGGCACCTACACGCGCGACCTGCAGCGGGCCCGCAAGAAGGTACAAGCGGCCGAGGCGAAGAAGCGCAAGGGCCCCGAGGTGCTCCGGGCGGGGGGCGAGTCGCTCGAGGAGGCCATGGCTGCCGCGGCCGCCGCGGTGGAACAGCGCACGCTTCCCGTGGTGGCGCCGCTCGGCGCGCTGCCGAAGGTGCCGGGCGTCCCCGGGGGACTTCCGGGCGTGGCGCCGCTCGCAGGGACCCCCAAGGTGCCGGCGCCCCTCCCCGGGACGCTGCCGGGCGGGGTTCCCGGACTGCCCGCGCCCGTGGCCGGGTTGCCGAAGCTGCCGGGCGTGAGCGGCAGCTTCCTGGCGGTGCCCGCGCCTTCGGGCGGGTTGCCGAGGGTGCCGGGCGTGAGCGGCAGCTTCCCGGCGGTGCCCGCGCCTTCGGGCGGGTTACCGAGGGTGCCGGGCGTGAGTGGCAGCTTTCCGGCAGTGCCGGCGGCCGCAGCGGGACTGCCGAAGGTTCCGGGCGTGAGCGGCAGCTTCCCGTCCGTGCCGGCCCCTTCGGGCGGGTTTCCCCGGGTGCCCCCCGTCGCGGCGAGCCTCCCGGTGGTGCCTCCCGCCGCGGGGTTGCTCAGGCCGCCTGCCGTGGCTGCCCCCGCCGCGCCGCAGCCGAGGCCTGCGCCGGCCGCAGCCTCCAACGGCGGGGACCTGTCGGATGCCAAGGTGCGCGCCGTGTACGACGCCTACGTGGCGGCCAAGCGGCAGGGCGGCGAGGACACCTCCAGGCTGTCCTTCGAGGCGGTGGCGCAGTCGCTTCGCAAGCAGGTGCCGGAGTTGCTGGCCAAGACGAAGGCGAAGAGTGTGGAATTCAAGGTGGTCGTCAAGGACGGCAAGGCGCAGTTGAAGGCCGTGCCCAAGGAGTAGCTGCCCGCCGTGAACCTCGCCCTGGACGCGCTGAAGCCCCGGGTGTCCCGGCTGCGCGTGATGATTTTCGACATTGACGGCACGCTGACCGACGGGCGCATCTTCTGGGTGCCGCAGTCCGGCTGGACGCAGCAGTACAGCGTGCGGGACGGCATGGGCATCAAGCGGCTGCAGGAGGCCGGCCTGGAGGTGGCGGCCATCAGCGGCGGGGACAGCCTCTCGGCGCAGATGCGGATGCAGTCCCTGGGCATCCAGCACGTGCACTTCGGCAGCCAGGACAAGGTGGCCCACTTCGAGCAGCTGCTGCAGCTGCTCCAGGTGGACGCGGCGGACTGCGGCTACATGGGGGACGAACTGGTGGACCTGCCGCTGCTGCGCGCGGTGGGCTTCTCCGCGGCCCCGCCGGAGTCCCCGGACGAGGTGCGCGCGGCAGTGCACTACGTGGCGCAGCGGCCGGCGGGCTTCGGCGCGGCGCGCGAGGTGTGTGACTTCATCCTCCGGCACCGGGCGGCATGACGGGGCGGGCGTGGCTCGTGGCGCTGCTGTGGATTTTCGCCGCCGGGTGCAAGCGCACCGCGGAGGAGGACCTGCAGGCCGGGAAGTCCGCGCGGTTCGAGCAGCGGCCCGGGCAGGCGCTGGAGGCGTTCCGGCGCGCGCTGGACAAGCTGGACCGGGACGGGTCCGCCTCCGCGCAGGTGCTGCGGGCGCGGGCGCTCGCCGGGGCGGCCGAGGTGTACGACGTGGAACTCGGGGACGGCCGGCGCGCGGTGGAGGTGTACCGGGAGCTGGTGCGGGCCTGCCCCGAGTCCCCCGAGGCGCACTCCGGCCGCATCCGGCTGGCGGCGCTGCTCAAGGACCGCTTCGACGACGCGCGCGGCGCCATCCAAGTGCTGAACGACGCGCTCGCCCGCAGCCCGCCGGAGTCCGCGGAGCTGCGCTACCGGGTGGCCACGCTGTACTTCTCTCTGGGGGACTACGCGCAGGCCGCGCTGGAGGCGGCGGAGGTGGCCCGGCGCTACGAGGCCTCTGCGTGGGTGGACGACGCGCTGTTCCTCCAGGGACAGGCGCTGCAGCTGAAGGGCAGGCCGCGCGAGGCGCTCGCCGCGTTCGAGGGGCTGGCGGCGCGGTTCCCGGACGGGGCGCTGCGCCCCCTGGCGCTGTTCGAGCAGGGGCGGGTGTGGGCCGGGCTGGGCGAGCGGGACCGGGCGGTGGGGGCGTGGCTGGAAGCCCTCAAGTCCCACCCGCAGCCGGACGTGGTGCGGGCGGAGCTGGACCGGGTGCGGCAGAAGGTGGAGGCGGAACGCGCGCCGGCGCTGGGCCGGGAGGAGGCGTTCCGTGGCCCCGGGGAAAAAGGGCGGTAAAGTACACCCCCGTCTTGAGTCCCGCACCGCGCACCCGCTCCAAGGCTGACTCCGCCGCCGGCAAACCGGTGGACTTCGGCCCGTACCGGCTGGTGCGCCGCATCGGGGCGGGGGGCATGGGCGAGGTGTACCTGGCCCTGGAGCCGGGTGCGCGCGAGCGGCGCGTCTGCGTGGTGAAGAAGGTGCTGCCGGCGCTGGTGGCCAACCGCTCCTTCGTGGGGCGGTTCCTGGACGAGGCGCGGGTGGTGACGCGGCTCGACCACGACAACGTGGCGCGCGTGTACGGCATGGGCGAGGTGGCCGGGCAGTACTACCTGGCCATGGAGTACGTGCAGGGCAAGACGGTCAGCCGCTTCATGCACCGGCTGCGCAGCCGCAAGAAGGTGATGGACCCGGGGCTGGTGCTGCTGGTGGGCGAGCGGATGTGCCAGGGGCTGGCCTACGCGCACGACGCCACGGACGAGCACGGCAGCCCGCTGCAGCTGGTGCACCGGGACCTGTCCCCGGCCAACGTCTGTGTCAGCTACCGGGGCGAGGTGAAAATCATCGACTTCGGCGCGGCGCAGTCCACGCTGAAGGAGGAGCAGACGGCGCCGCGCGTCGTCATTGGCAACCTCACGTACATGTCCCCGGAGCAGGCGCGGAAGCAGTTCGTGGACCGGCGCGCGGACGTGTACGGCTGCGGCGTGGTGCTGTGGGAGCTGCTCGCGTGGCAGCCGCTGCCGCAGAAGGGGGACCCGCTGGAGCGGTGGCGCAAGGCGGCCAACCCGGTGTGGGAGCCGCCCACGTTCCACCAGCCGGGGCTGCCGCGTGAGGTGAGCGACGTGGTGCTCAAGGCGCTGCGCGCGGACCCGGCGGCCCGCTACCAGAACGCCCGCGCGCTGGGGGCAGAGTTGGCCCGGCTGCGCAAGCATTTCTACCCGGAGGCCACCGAGGCCAGGCTCGCGGCGGCGCTGTGCGAGGCCTTCCCCGAGGAGAAGGCGGCGGAGGACGAGGTGCTGGCCTCGCTGGAGGAGGCAGGCACGGGGCTGACCGACATCCCCACCGACGACCGAAACCGCCCGGTGCTGGTGCCCCCCACGGCGCTCGCGTTCGAGCACGCGGGGGTGCAGGACCTGGACGACGGGGGCGGCAAGCCCGTCTCGGTGCACACGCACATCATGTTTGGCGAACTGCATGACCACGGGAAGGAGTCCCACTCCGCGGCCATCTCGCTGCTGCATGAAATCCACGGCACGCCCACCGGCGAGTTTGGCTACGACACGGCGGCCTACCCGGTGCCCAGCGCGTGGCGGCGAAAGGGCAACATCCCCTGGGGGTTGCTGGGCTTCTTCGTGGCTGCGCTGCTGGCCGGGTTCGGGCTGGTGCTGCTGTTGGGGAGCTGATGGGGGCGGCGCGGCTGAAGGGGGCGGGCTTGGGGGTGCTGCTGCTCGCCGGCTGTCTCTTCTCCGGGCCGCGGCACCGGGGCGCCGCCACGGCGAACTTCGACGGGGAGCGCTTCCAGAATGCGCGGGAGCTGCCCCGGTCCACCTTCCCGGAGGCGCTGTCATTGAGCCTCGCGGCGCAGCGGGGGCCCTGGGACGAGTGGCGGGAGCGGCCGCCCGGCCCGCCGCCGCCACGGCGGGTGGGGACGGGAACCTTGCGGGCCACGTTCATCAACCACGCCACGGTGCTGCTGCAGCTGGACGGGGTGAACGTGCTGACGGACCCCATCTGGTCCGAGCGGTGCAGCCCGCTGTCCTTCGCGGGGCCGCGGCGCCACGTGCCGCCGGGGCTGCGGCTGGAGGATCTGCCGCCCATTGACGCGGTGGCGGTGAGCCACAACCATTACGACCACCTGGACGTGCCCACGCTGAAGGCGCTGTCCGAGCATTTCGCGCCGCGCATCTTCGTGGGGCTGGGCAACCGGGCGCTGCTGGAGGCAGAGGGCATCCGGCACGTGGAGGAGCTGGACTGGTGGCAGGAGGCGGAGCTGGCGCCCGGCGTGACGCTGCACGGCGTGCCGGCCCAGCACTTCAGCAACCGGGGGCTTTTGGACGGGGCGGGGACGCTGTGGCTGGGGTACGTGCTGGAGAGCGCGGCGGGGGCGGCCTTCTTCGCGGGGGACACTGCGTACACAGCGCACTTCGAGGCGGTGCGGCACCGCTTCGGGCCGCCGCGGCTGGCGGTGCTGCCCATTGGCGCGTTCCGGCCGGAGCCGGTGATGTCCGCGGTGCACATGTCCCCGGAGCAGGCGCTGCAGGCCCACCTGGCGCT
>VGRA01000071.1 GCA_016875515.1 Deltaproteobacteria bacterium
CCCTGGCCGCACGTCCCTACCGCGGCGGCGTGGTCGCCACCCAACACCCGTACGCGTCCGAGGCCGCCCTGCAGATGCTGGAGGCGGGGGGCAACGCCGTGGACGCGGCGGTGGCGGCGGCCTTCGTGCTCGCGGTCGTGGCACCGTACCACTCGGGCATTGGCGGCGGCGGCTTCGCTGTGGGCTGGGACGTCCACGCCCGCGCCCCCTGGGCGCTGGACTTCCGCGAGCTGGCCCCCGCCGCCGCCCACCGGGACATGTTCGTGAAGGACGGCAAGGTGGTGCCGGGGCTGTCCACGGACGGCGCCCTCTCCGTGGCCGTGCCCGGCGCGGTGGCCGGCTACCTGGAGTTGCAGGAGGCGCGCGGGAAGCTTCCGCGGCGGGCGGTGCTCGCGCCGGCCATCCTCCGCGCCCGCGAGGGCTTCTGGGTGTCCCCCAAGTACCAGCAAATGGCCTCGGTCCGGCTGGAGTGCCTGCGCAGGGACGCCGAGGCCGCGCGGATCTTTCTGCGCCCCGGCGCGGACGGGCGCCCGGACGTCCCGGGGCTGGGCACGGTGCTGCGCCAGCCGGAGCTGGCCCGCACGCTGGAGGCCCTGGCCGCCCGGGGCGCAAGGACGTTCTATGAGGGCCCCACCGCCCGGGCCCTCGCCGGGGCGGTGCAGGCGGGCGGCGGCGCGCTGACGGAGGCGGACCTCGCCGCCTACCGGACGGAGCCGCGCACCCCGCTGGAGGGCAGCTACCGGGGGCGGCGCGTCGTCACCATGCCCCCGCCGTCCGCGGGGGGCCTGGCGGTGGTGCAGGTGCTGGGCGTGCTGGAGCGCACGGGCCCCGTGCCCTTCCAGGACCCCGGCGCCCTGCACCGGCTGGCCGAGGCGCTGCGGCAGAGCTACGCGGACCGGGCCCGCCACCTCGGGGACCCGGCCTTCACCGAGGTGCCGCTCGCCCGCCTCACCTGCACCGAGCACCTGGACGCGCTCGCCCGCACCATCGACCCCGCGCGCGCCACCCCGTCCGCCTCCCTCCAGGTGGCTCCCGCCGCAGAAGAAAAGCCGAAGAACACCTCGCACCTGTCCGTGCTGGACCGGGACGGAAACGCCGTGTCGCTCACCACCACCGTCAACTACGCCTTCGGCAGCTGCCTCGTGGCCAAGGGGACGGGCGTGCTGCTCAACGACGAGATGGACGATTTTGCAGCCCAGCCGCTCACGCCCAACGTCTACGGGCTCGTCACCGGCGAGGCCAACGCCGTGGCACCGCGCAAACGGCCCCTGTCCTCCATGTCCCCCACGCTCGTCTTCGCCCCGGGCGCCCCCGAGCGGGTGCATCTGGTGGTGGGCGCCCCCGGCGGCCCCACCATCCCCACCACCGTGCTGCAGGTCATCCGCAACGTGGTGGACCACGGCATGGACCTCCCCCGCGCGGTGGGCCACGGGCGTGTGCACCACCAGTACCTCCCGGACGCGCTCATGGTGGAGCGGTATGCGCTGGACCCCGCCACCGCCGCCGCGCTGGAGGCCCGCGGCCACGTCCTCTCCCGGAAGATGGAGGCCTGGGGGGACGCCGAGGCGGTCATGGAGGACCCAGCCACCGGCCTGCGCTACGCCGCGCCCGACCCTCGCAACGAGGGCGCGGCCCTGGGACAGGACTGACGGGCCCGGGCACGTGTTCGACCTCCACCTCCACCCCGATGGGCTGACCGACGCGGACCTGCAGACGCTCTCGCTCTTCGGTGTCACGCACGGGCTGCTGCCCGCCCACCCGCTGCTCGGCAACCCCACGGAGAAGGCGCTGCTGGCCCAGTTCCAGGAACTGTGCGGCAGGCAGCGCCAGCGCTGCGCCCGCGCCGGCATCACCGCCTGGGCGGCGCTCGGCATCCACCCCCGCGCGCTCCCCCGGCGCGGCGCCGAGGCGGTGCTGTCCGCGCTCCCGGAATTGCTTCAGTCCGGGCGGGCGCGCGTTATTGGCCCCGCGGGGCTGTACCGGGACACCGAGGACGAGCGCGAGGTGCTGCTCGCCCAGGCCCGCCTGGCCCGGCGGCTGCGCGTCCCGCTGCTCGTCACCCTGCCCGTGGCCCACCACGAGCCGCGGACGCGCCGCACGCTGGATTTGTTGCGCGCGGCGAAGATGCCGAGGGGGCGAGTGGTGGTGGACGGCGTCACCGGCCGCACCCTCCCGGCGGTGCGTGCGCTCGGCTACCGCGCCGCCCTCTCGCTGCACCCGGACGGTCTGGGGGCGGACCGCGCCGTGGCGCTGTGCCGCAAGCACGGGAGCCAGGGGCTGCTCTTCGCCTCCCACGCCGGGGACGGCGCCTCCGACCTGCTCGCCCTCCCCCGCGCCCAGGCGCTGCTGCAGCGGGCGGGGCTCTCCGCGCTCGCCGCGCGGGTGGCGCAGCGCAACGCGCGGGCGCTCCTGCCCCCCTGAGCGCCCCGCGCGCCGGCCCCGTGCCCGGCCGGCGCGATGTGTACAGTGCGCGTCATGGCGAGTGGCTACGGGGGACTGCCGCTGGTGGGGCCGTTGCTCAAGGCGTGGGGCGTGCAGACGCGTGCGCAGCTTCTCGCGCTGGACCTGCACGAGGTGGCGGGCCGGCCCGGCGTGGGGAAGCGCAAGCTGCAGGTGCTCCGGGCGCTGCGGGCGCAGGCGGAACAGGAAACCTCGCCCGAGCCGCCGCTGCCGGACGCCGCGGCGCCCGCCCCGGCCACGCCGCCGCCCCCCCATCCCCACGGGGCGCTCGGCCTGTGGGCGCTGGGGCGGCTGCGCGCCCCGCTGCTCCGCGTCCGGCTGCAGAAGCCCTTCTTCCATTGGGAGTTCGCCCGGGTGCTCGCCGAGGCGACGGGCGCCCGCTCGCCCACCCTGCCCGCGGTGCTGCTGCGCGAGTACGCGGAGGCGGCGGCGCTGCGGCCCACCGAGGAAGGGACGTACGCGTGGGCGCCGGCCCCCACTGGCGGCAACGCCCCGCCTCCCCTACCGTAGCGGTTCACATGCGTTTGCCCTGGTTCCCGTTCCGCAGGCAGGAGTTGGCCCCGCTCCCCGCGCAGGAGCAGGCCGAGCGCGTGCTCGCCGAGTCGCTGCGGACGCTCGCCCACGCCTGCGCGCGCATGGCGGAGTTGCTCGAGTCCGAGCGGTTGCGGCGCAAGGGCTACCCGGACCAGGGGCGCACGCTCGAGCGGCTGGACCGGCCGCCCCGGCGGTGAGCGCGCACCCGGAGGACTGTCCCGCCGGCTGCCTCCCGGCGCGCTGGCAGGAGGGCGGGCGCTTCCCGGCCCGCGCGCTGGGGGACGCGGAGGGACCGCGGCTCCCGGAGGAACTCCCGCCCGTCATCGACGCCCACGTCCACCTCTTCCCGGACCGCGTCTTCGCCGCCATCTGGCGGTGGTTCGAGGCGCACGGCTGGCCCATCCGCTACCCGCTGCCCACCCCCGCGGTGCTGGAGTTCCTCTTCTCCCGCGGCGTGCAGCGCGTGGTGGCCCTCCACTACGCCCACAAGCCCGGCATGGCCCGCGCCCTCAACCGGTACATGGCCGGCCTGTGCGCCGGCGAGCCGCGCATCACGGGCCTTGCCACCGTCTTCCCGGGGGAAGAGGACGCGCCGGGCATCCTCGGGGAGGCATTCTCGCTGGGGCTCCGGGGAGTGAAGTTGCACTGCCATGTACAGGCCTTCGCCCCGGACGACGTGCGGCTCGAGCCCATCTACCGGGCCTGCGCGGAGCGGGGGCTGCCGCTCGTCATGCACGCCGGGCGCGAGCCGTCCTCGCCCGCCTACCCGGTGGACCCCTACAGCTTGTGCAGCGCGGACCGCGTGGAGGCGGTGCTGCGCAGTTGGCCCGGCCTCAAGCTGTGCGTGCCGCACCTGGGCGCGGACGAGTACGGCGCGTACGAGCGCCTCCTCGGGCGCTGCGACAACCTCTGGCTCGACACCACCATGGCAGTGGCCGGCTACTTCCCCGGCCAGACGCCGTGGCGGCTCCTGCACGCGCGCCCCGAACGCATCCTGTACGGGACGGACTTCCCCAACCTCCCGTACGCCTGGGACCGGGAGGTGAAGCGGCTGTCGTCCGAGGCCGGACTGTCCGAGGCCGCGCTCGCCCAGGTGCTGTCCGGCACCGCGCTGGGGCTGTACGGCCCATGAGCCCCCTTTCCAAGCGGCCCGCGGCGTACCACCTTGCCCCGCACATGGCGGCCCCCCACCCCTCCTCGTCGCGGGCGACGATGACAGCCACCGCACGCTGCTCTGCGACTTCCTCGTGTCGCTCGGCTACCGCACGGGACAGGCACGCAATGGGCGCGAGGCGCTGGACGCCATCGAGCAAGAGCTTCCACTGGCTGTCCTGTTGGATTTGCGCAAACCGGTGATGAGCGGCTGGGGACTTCTGGACGCGCTGGAGAAGATGCCCTCGCTCCAGCGCGTCCCGTTCATCGTCATCTCCGCCTACGGCTTCGAGTGGGAGGCGGAGTTGGTGGGGGCCACGGGGTACATCGGCAAGCCGGTGGAACTGGACGCCGTGGAGCAGGTGCTCCGCCGCTCGGCGATCCCCGCCGGGCACCCGGAGGGTCCGTATGCCACCGGCGGCCAGCAGGTGACGGTGGGCGCCACCGCCGCGGCGCAGTGGCGGGAGTACTTCCTGCGCGAGCAGGTTCGCGGGTCCTGGACGCGGATGGGGCTCCGCGCCGGGGACCGCGTGTTCCAGGATCCCAACGTCAACGTGGTGATGCCCAACGGCGGCTGGGCGGTCTTCAACGACCTGGACGCCGGCTGGACCGACGGCCGGCTCACCCTGCCCATTGGATGGAATTGCCAGAAGGCGCTGTTCGGCTCGGCGGACCACCTGCCCGGCGAGCGCGCCACGGCGGCCCAGGGCTTCCGCCACCCCGTGGGCCCCTCCGTCAACGGCGCGTGGGCCCAGCCTCGGGGCAGCCGCTTGGTCCCGTCCGTGTTCCTGCAGGTTCAAAGGTGGCTCGCCCACCCGTACCGGACCGGGAAGGACGTCCCCCAATCCGTGCCTTGGGTGCTCGCGGCGTTTGCGGTGTCCGGGGACATCCTCTGAGCGGCAGCCCACCCGGGGGGCATGAAACAGGTGCGGTCAGTCCTGCTCAATTCCTGAGAGCACCCAGTCCCGCGGGGAGGCGGAGAGCTGCTCGCCGCAGGACTCACACGCGGGCTGTCCGTTGTCGGACAGCGGGGCGCTGCACCCCGGGCACCGCGCGGTGGACAGGCCCGCCCGGGGCGTCTGCGCGCCTGGCGTCCGGTGCAACTCCAGCACGGAGCGGCGGTGGCGCCCCTCCACGCTCCAGCGCACCTCCACGCGGGCCCGCTGGACGGGCCCCTCGGGGTGCAGGGACAGCAACTCCACCGAGCCCACCGCGCAGGCGCGGAAGGGGGCGGCCGCGCCTGCCGGGCGGGTGGCCTGGACCGAATCGAGGAAGGCGGGGCTCGCCACCTTCGCGAGCGCGCGCGGGCGGCCGGTGGCCTGCGCCTCCACCCACCGCCAGAAGAGCAGCGCCGCGCGGTCCTCGAGCACCTGCCGGGAGAAGCCCGGGTCCTGCGCGCACAGCGCCGCCGCCCCCTCGGGCAGGGGCGCAGGCGGACGCGCCTCCACCGCCTGGGTCATCTCGGCGAGCACCCAGTCGAAGCGGCCGCTGTTGACGATGGCCCCGCAGTGCGCGCACGCCGCCGTCTCGCCCAGCTGCAGCGGCGCACCGCAGGCGGGGCAGGCCCCTTCCCCACCGCGGGCCGCGGGCGCCTCCTGGCTTCGCAAGAACGTCCAGCACTCCTCGTACGGGCCCAGCGGCGCCTCCCCGGCCGCAGCGCGCGAAGCCGCGTCGTCCAGGTGCGCCGGGACGTCCCGGTCCCGGCACTGCGCGAGGATGCGGACGTGCAGGGTGTCGAACCGTTCGTCCTGCTCGGCCGAAACCGCACGTAGTTCCAGCAGCGCCACCTCCGCGGTGGCGTTCCGCAGCCCCTGCGCGTTCAGCAACCTTAGCTGCGTGGAGAGCCGCTGGAAGGTGGCGTCCGTCACGTGCGCGCGGACGAGCGAGAGATCCCGCCGATTCCAAGCCTCGTCGAGCGAGTGGAACAGCATGCGGGCCCGGGCGTGGAACGGCGCGTCTGCCAGGGCGGGCGGTGGCGGGGCGGGCGGGACCGCGGCCGCACCGCTGCGGGCCTTCTCCGCTGCCTGCATCCGCCGGAAGTCCCGCACCATGTAGACCGCCACGCCGGCGAGCAGCAGCCCGAGCACCGGGAGGACCACGAAGGGGTTGGCAGAGCCATCCCCGCTCCCGCCGCGGTCGGTGCCGGACGCGCTGGCGTAAGCCGTGGGGCGACTGCTGGAGGAGGAATCTCCGCCGGAGGACCCCGAAGAACTCCCCCGGTAGTCCTGTCCCCCGCCGGGGCGCGCCACGGCGGGGAGCGGGAGGAGCGCCGACAGGAGGATGGCAGCGGCGGCGAGCCGAGGAAGCTGGGCGCCCCGACAGGGGGTGGTGTCCATGCCCTGAATCTCCACGGTGCGCCGCCCCACCGCCAGAGCCTTGGCGCCGCCTCGGGGCTGGACCTGCTCCCGGTCCGTCCTCGCGCCCCCACACCGAAAGCGCGGCGCCGGGTGAAAGGGGGGCGCTGCTGCCTGGACCCGAGCGTGACCCGCGGCGAGATGGACATCCTGAACAAGTTTGGGGAGGACCCCAGCCATCGGCAGACCGCGGAGTCGCTGGAAGTGCTGGGCGTCAGCCCCCGGGCGCAGGGCGTTCCCTGCTGGCGCAGCGAGACGCGGGCGAGGGGGCGACGTGGCAGCCAAGGGGCGGCGGGGCGGACTGGTGAAGGGGCCGGACTTCACCGAGGTGCTCGGTTTCATCGAGGCGGCAAAGGTTCGGGCCTAGCAGGCGGTAAACTCGGAGTTGGTCGGGCTGTACTGGCAGCTCGGGAGGTACCTCAGCGAGAAGCTCGAGCGGGCGGAGTGGGGCACCTGGGTGGTGGAAGCGCTTGCGCGGGAGATTGGGCGGAGGCAACCGGGGCTGAGGGGGTTTACGCGGGCGAACCTCTTCAAGATGAGGCACTTCTACGAGACCTACCGGGGTGACGAAAAAGTCTCAGCACTGCTGAGACAATTGCCCTGGACGCACCATTCGCTCATCCTGGCCAACGCCCAATCGCCGGAAGAACGAATGTTCTAAGTTCTCTCTGCCCTCCGGGAGCGGTGGAGTTCACGAGAACTGGAGCGGCAGCTTCGCTCGAAGTCATGGTCCCGCTCGGACGCGGGCAAGGCCCAAGCGTCCCCTCAGGTCGAGCGCGCCCATCCCGGGGCCCTCTCCGAGTTCAAGCACGCCTACTCGCTGGAATTCCTGGGCCTGTCTCCCGGGCACACGGAGAAGGGCCTGCACGCGGCGCTGCTGCAGAACCTCGGCCGGTTCATCACGGAGCTCGGGCGGGACTTCTGCTTCGCAGGCTCGGAGTACCCGCTCCACGTGGGGGACCAGGACTTCTCGCTGGACCTCTTGCCGTACCACCGGCGCCTGCAATGCCTGGTCGCGGTGGAGCTCAAGGTCCGGGCCTTCAAGCCGGAGGACCTCGGGAAGCTGAACTTCTACCTGGAGGCGCTGGACCGGGGCGTGAGACTGCCTCACGAGCGCCCCTCCATTGGCGTGCTGCTGTGCGCCACGAAGAACCGGGAGGTGGTGCAGTACGCGCTCAGCCGGAACCTGTCCCCGACCCTCGTGGCCGAGTACCAGGCCGTCCTCCTACCGGCGAAGGAGGTGCTCCAGCAGAAGCTGCACGAACTCTACGCGCAGCTTCAGCCCCCGGACGGGTGAGCCCGGGCCCCACGCGCCCGGGGGCGGACGGAGAGGGGCCGCGTTAGAGTCCGCCGGCCCACATGAGCCCTCCCCTCCCCGCCCCCGCTCCCGCCGTGGAAGCCCGAGGCCTGGTGAAGCGCTTTGGCGACTTCACCGCCCTGCACGGGCTGGACATGGTCATCCCGGCCGGCAGCTTCTACGCGTTCCTCGGCCCCAACGGCGCGGGCAAGAGCACCACCATTGCCATCCTGACCGGCATCTACGGCCCGGACGCGGGGGACATCCACATCCTCGGAGTGGACGTGAAGGCGGCCCCGCTGCAGGCCAAGGCTCGCATCGGCGTGGTGCCGGAGGAGCTCAGCCTCTTCGAGCGGCTCACCGGGCGGCAGTACCTCACCTTCTGCGGCCGGATGTACGGGCTCCCGGCGGAGGAGGCGGCGGCACGCGCGACGGAGCTGCTGGAACTGACGGAGCTCACCTACAAGGCCGGGGGGCTGGTGGCCGAGTACTCCAAGGGGATGCGGCGGCGGCTGGCCATTGCCGCGGCCCTCATCCACGCCCCGGAGCTGGTGCTGCTGGACGAGCCTTTCGAGGGCATTGACGTGCTCGCAGCCGGGGTCATCCGCGAACTGCTCCAGGAACTGTCCCGCCGCGGCGTCACGCTGCTGCTCACCACGCACGTGCTGGAGATTGCCGAGCGGCTCGCCACCCACGCCGGCATCATCAAGGGTGGGCGCATGGAGGACGCGGGGGACGTGGCCTCGCTGAAGGAGCGCCACGGCGCGCCCTCGCTGGAAGCCGTCTTCGAAAAGCTCATTGGCACCCCGGCGGCGCGCAACGCGGCGCTGTCGTTCTACGGGCCGAGGTCCGCGGAGGGAGACGCCGCGTGACGCCGCGCACGGGGCCCGGCTTCCTGCAGCACGTGCTGCTGCTCTGGAGGCTGCGGCTGGACATTGGCCTCAACCAGGGCAAGCGGCCCCGCAAGGCGCTCGCCGTGCTCGGGTTCCTGCTGAGCGCCTCCCCCGCGCTGGGGCTCGGCGCAGGCTTCTACCGGCTGCTCTCCTGGGGGCCGGTGGCGGAGTCGCCCGCGTGGTGCGCCTTCGTCCTCAACCT
>VGRA01000072.1 GCA_016875515.1 Deltaproteobacteria bacterium
TGCCTGTCACGGTACTCACCGGCTTCCTCGGGTCCGGGAAGACCACGCTGCTCAACCGCATCCTGACCGAACAGCACGGACAGCGGATCGCCGTCATCGAGAACGAGTTCGGCGAGATAGGGATTGACCAGGCCCTCGTCATCAACGCGGACGAGGAGGTCTTCGAGATGAACAACGGGTGCATCTGCTGCACCGTGCGAGGTGACCTCATCCGCATCCTCGGAACGCTGCTCAAGCGCCGGGATAAGTTCGATCGGATCATCATCGAGACGACGGGCATGGCGGATCCCGGCCCGGTGGCGCAGACCTTCTTCGTGGACGAGGACATCTCCCAAGAGTTCGCGCTGGACGGCATCATCACCCTTGTGGACAGCAAGCACGTCGCCATGCACCTCGGCGAGAGCGACGAGTGCCTGCAGCAAGTGGCGTTCGCGGACGTGTTGGTCCTCAACAAAACGGACCTCGTCACCCCTGCAGAACTGGACGCGCTGGAGGCGTCCATCCGCCGCATCAACGCGGTGGCCAGCGTGCACCGCGCCGTCAATTCCGCCGTGCAGCTGGCCGCGGTGCTGGACGTGGGCGGGTTCGACCTGTCCCGCGCGCTCGACCGGCGTCCCACGTTCCTCGAGCCGGAGTACCCCTTCGAGTGGGCAGGTCGGTACCAGCTCGGCGCGGAGGGGGCCGTGCTGTCGCTCGGCGCGGGGCCGGATCCCACCATGAAGGTGGCGCTGCTGCCCGCCGGCGGAGAGGACCCGCTCGGTCGGGCAGCGGAGCAGGGCGTGCGGCTCTTCTCCGGGAAGTTGCCGCAGGTGGGGAAGGGCGGCGTGGTGGGTGCCGGGGCGGCGGTGGAACTCGAGCTCCGCGGCGCTGGACGCAAGCGCTTCATGCTGAAGCCGCAGCAGCCGGGCTCCCATGTCCTGCTTGCGCAGCACCTCCCCGAGGAGTTCGACCTCCGCGTCGAGGGGTCCGCCGCGGCGGCCCAGGAACCCGTCGAGACGCGGGTGTTCAATCCCGAGCACGAACACGACGAGACGGTCGGCAGCGTCGGCATCCACCTCGAGGGGGAGATCGACTCGGACCGCCTGAACGCATGGCTGCGGGGACTCCTCAAGGAGAAGGGCAACGACATCTTCCGGATGAAGGGCATCCTCAACATCAAGGGGGAGGACCGCCGCTTCGTCTTCCAGGGCGTCCACATGCTGTTCGACGGACGGCCAGACCGGAAGTGGGGCAAGGCGCCGCGCGCCAGCGACCTGGTCTTCATTGGACGCAATCTCGACCGCGCGGCGCTGTCAGAGGGGCTCCGGCGGTGCGTGCGGTGAGCGGCGCGAAGCGCGCAACGCCCGTCCAGCAGCCGGCGGCTTGGACCGTGGACAGCGGCGAGTACGTGGTGGGGCTCGCCGCCCGCTCTGACCGCGTGGTGGTGCTGGGCGGGACTGGCATCCTGTCCGTGTTGGAAGGCGCAACCGGCCGGCAGCTGGCGAGGGGCCAGCTGCCGGGGCATGGCGCTCAGGGGCTCGCGCTCCACCCCGTCCTGGACCGCGTGGCGGTGGGCTGTATGGATGGCCACGCGCGCGTGCTGGACCTGGAGGGACGGGTCCTCCACGCGCTGCCGGCAGGCAAGGGCTGGGTGCAGGCCGTGGCGTGGAGCGGGGACGGGAAGCTGCTGGCCACCGCCGCTGGACGGGTCGTCCGGACCTGGACCGTGGATGGCTCCCCGGTGCTGGAGAGCGAGCCCCACGCTGCCACGGTCACGGCGCTGGACTGGTCTCCCGTTAAGGCAGACCTGGCGTCAGCGACCTACGGCAGCGTCCACCTCTTTCGCTTCGGGGAGGGGGCCAGCGCCGAGTCCCTGGACTGGAAGGGCTCACTGCTGTCTCTGGCCTTCAGCCCTGACGGAAAGCACCTCGCGGCAGGCACCCAGGAATGCTCCGTCATCTTCTGGAAGACAGCATCCGGGCGGAGCGCGGAGATGAACGGCTACCCCGGGAAGCCTCTGTCGCTCGCGTGGAGCCCGGACGGCTCGCTGCTCGCCACCAACGGGGACGCCACCCTCTGCTGTTGGGAATTCCGGGGCAAGGGGCCCGAGGGCACGCGGCCGCTGCTGCTGGAGGGGCACCGCGCCCCTGCAACGCGCGTGGCATGGCACCCCCGCAAGGACCTCTTGGTGTCCGGGGACCGCGCTGGAAAGCTGTTGTTCTGGACGCCCCGGCTGCGGACCCGCCCCATCGCCCGTGCAGCGCTCGGGGAGGACGGTGTTACCGCGGTGTCGTGGGACCCGGCGGTCACCACGCTGTTTGCCGCGGACGGGGCAGGCAGGGTTGCGCGCTGGAACATCGGTGCCGCATGACTTCCTGAAGAAGGAAGGCCGGGCGCCCGCAGCGCCCCGTCCTGCACTTGACGCACGGCAGCGTCGCCGGTAGTGCCCCCCGGCGATTGCGGCACACCGCCCGGCACCGCCTGCGCGCCCTTGCCCTCGCCGGGTTGTGGTGTCCCTTGCCCGTGGCCGGTGCCGTGCACGACGGCGAGCACGCCCACCGCTACTGCGCCGAGCATGGCGCGGTGGAGGAGGCAGGGCCCCGCGCCGAGCGCGAGGGCAGGCAGCCGTCTGGCACGGCCGTGCTCGGGCTGGAAGCGTCGGATGCGCCGCCCGAGGCCACGGCCCACGCCGCGTGTGCCTTCTCCTTCGCCCACCGCCTGGGGGACGGCGCGCGGCTGGGGCCCCCGCCCGGGGATGTCCTCTCGCCGCTCCCACCGCGCGTTCCAGCCGAGCTCCCACCCGGCGCCGGGTACACGCCTCGCCCGCTGTCCCGGGCGCCCAAGGCCTCGCCTCCCCTGGCGTGAGTCCAGGGGGCCTGTGCCCCGTTGCCCGTGCCTACCGGTTTCCCTTGAGCGCTGGTCACCCGCCGCCTGCCGTTGGTGTGCCCAAGCCCCACTTTCCGCTGCTGGATTTCCGTTTGTCGCGCCAGTCTCCTCTCGCCGCTGCCATCGCGGTGCTTCTGCTCCATTCGCTCACGGCGGCCGCCGAGGAACCGGGCGTGTCGCCGGACGAGTTGGAGGAGTTCCGCCGCGCGCTGGGGGAGGATGCGCCCGCGCAGAAGCCGGCACCCGCCGAGGCCCCGGCACAGGCACTGCCGTCTGCCAGCAACGCCGCCGCGGGCGTGGGCTTTGCGCTCCCCGGCGTACTCATCAGCCTGCAGTCCATGAACCCGGACATGAGCTTCATCCTGGACGTGGCCGGGGCCCGGTTCTCCCGGGAGCCGTCGCTGCAGACCGGCGGGCATGATCCCCAGCGCACGGGGTTCAACCTCCAGCAGCTAGAGCTCGCCATCGGCCGCACGGTGGACCCGTACTTCCGGTTCGACGGCAACATCGTCTTCGCCCAGTTCGGCGTGGAGATAGAGGAGGCCTATGCCACCACGCTGTCGCTGCCGGCCCAGCTGCAGGTGAGGGCGGGGCAGTTCCTCACCCGCTTCGGCCGCATCAACCCCACCCACGTCCACAGCTGGGACTTCGTGGACCAGCCGCTCGCGGTGGGGCGCATCTTCGGCTCGGAGGGCAACCGCGGCCTCGGCGCGGAGCTGTCGTGGCTCGCCCCCCTTCCCTGGTACGCGGAGCTGGTGGGCTCGGCCACCTCCGCCAACGGCCAGGCCACCGCCCGCAGCTTCTACGGAAACCGGGACCTGGGCGTCCGCTCGCCGCTGGACCTGCAGCTCACGGGTGCGCTGAAGCAGTTCTTCGAGATCTCCGAGGACGTCTCCATCCTCTGGGGACTGTCCGCCGCCTCGGGCCCCAACCCCGCCGGCAACCAGACCTTCACCCACGTCTACGGCACGGACCTGTACGTAAAGTACCGGCCGCTGCGGGACACCGGGTGGATGTCCCTGGCGCTGCAGGCCGAGGCCAACTGGCGCCGCCGGCAGGTGGTGGGGGACGTGCTGTCGGACGTCACCGGCTACGCGCAGGTGGTCTACCGCTGGCACCAGCAGTGGAGCGCGGCGGTGCGCACGGAGGTGGGCGCGCCCGCGGTGGGGCTGTCCGGCCAGGTGGTGAGCGACCCGCTGGACCCGTCTTGGACGGACGTCCGCCACCGCCACTCCGCCAACCTCACCTTCTATCCCACCGAGTTCTCCCGCATCCGGCTGCAGGGATCCATGGACGTCCCCACGTGGGAGGACCGGCCCCGCTACGCCGCCTTCCTCGCCTTCGAGGTCGTCGTGGGCGCCCACGGCGCGCACAAGTTCTGAGTCCCGCCATGCGCACGCCCCTCCCGCTCCTGCTCCTGTGTTTCGGCTGCACCCTGGGTCCCGGCGATCCCTTCGCCACCCTGTCCGCCCGCGTGCAGGCCTCGCTCTCCCAGCCCGCGGGCCGGTCAGCTGCGGACGGCTTCCAGAGGCTTTCCACCGACTACCAGGTGAGGTTCACCGCCCTGCGGTTGGACGCCACGGCACTGGAGTTGGTGGACCTGGGCAGCGGCGCCACGCTCGCGTTCGACCCTGCCCGGCCGCCGCCCGGGTACGGCCTGTGCCACAACGGCCACTGCCACCGGGACGACGGTGCGCTCGTCGATTACGCGGTCATCTCGGCCGAGGTGACGGGTGGGGGAGGGCCGTCCGCCGTGGCCTCGCTCCCCGCGCAGGAGTTGGACGTCCTTGCGGGAACGGACCTCCCGCTGTCCTGCGGGGAAGGCTGCACGCTTCCATCCGCCACGGTGGGGCAGGTGCGGCTTCGCATCCGCGGCCTCGTGGCCGAGGGGGTGGTGCGGGACGGGCGCGCCCAACCGCGCATCCCGGAGCAGCCTTTCCGGCTGCAGGCGCTCCTGCCCGAGGGCTCCGAGCTCTCCACGCCCACCGCCATCGAGGTATCCCGGCACGCCTCCCCGCGCGTCGACGTGGCGCTCACGGTCCAGTTGGGCGCGTCGTTGCTGGACGGGCTCCCGCTGGAGCAACTGCCCACGGTGGGCGGCGCTCTGGATGCCTACCCCCCTTCAATGCCGGACCTGCAGAAGCAGGTGCGCGTCAACCTCGCGGAGACCGGCCTGGACGTTGTCGTTGAGCGCTGAACCCGCAAGACCACCCACACCCAAGGAGTCGTACACCATGAACCGTTTCTCCCTCGTCCTGTCCCTCTCCCTGCTCGCCGGCTGCGGTGGCACCGCTGCCCCCGAGGAGGACGTGGAGGCCTGTGAGCACCTCAAGGAGGGGCCCGGCGTCTCCGTGACCGCCGCGAAGGACGCCTCCACCGCGCTGCCCACCGTGAACGAGCCGCACAAGCGGCACGACATCTCGCTCGTGGTGGAGTCCAACGGCGGGGCCCGCGGCGGCCTCGTCTCCTACGCCTCCACGGCGGAGGGTGACTACGCGCTGTACCTCTCCGTCGACGTCCCGGTGGAGGTGACCGACTCGGCCGGCAATGCGGTGGCCTTCGAGTCCACCACGGGCTCCGTCTCCAGCTGCAGCGAGGTGAAGTCCAAGCGCGTGCTGGAGTTGGGCGTGGGCACCTACACCTTCCGCTTCGGCCCCACCCCCCAGCCCTCGGTGTCGCTCGTGGTGGAGTCTGCCGAGCACGCGCACTGACGAATACCGGGCCTTGCCGGTCCGTCTCATCTCCGGACACACGCCATGAACCACGCGCTGCTCCTGCTGACGTGTCTCCTCGCGGCCCCTGCCCTCGCCAAGGTGCAGGTGGTTGCCACCATCACGGACCTGGGGTCGCTCGCCGCGGAGGCGGGGGGAGACCTCGTGGAGGTCACCACCCTCGCGCGCTCCACGCAGGACCCGCACTTCGTGGATGCGCGCCACTCGCTCGTGCTCGGCCTCTCGAAGGCGGACCTGCTCGTGCACGTGGGCATGGAGATGGAGACGGGCTGGCTGCCCACGTTGCTGACCTCCTCCCGCAACGGGCGCATCCAGGTGGGGGCGCCCGGCAACCTCAACTGCGCCACGCTCATCCAGCCGCTGGAGGTGCCGGCGGAGAAGATCGAGCGGGCCATGGGGGACATCCACCCGGGCGGCAACCCGCACTACACCAAGGACCCGCGCAACGCCGTGCCGCTCGTGCGTGGCATGGCGGCGCGGCTGGCAGCCGTGGACCCGGACCACGCCGCCACCTACCAGCAGAACGCCGCCCGCTTCGAGGCGCGGCTGCGCGAGAAGCTGTCCGGCTGGGAGGCGGCGCTGCGCCCCTTCCGAGGGACGACCGTCATCACCTTCCACCGGAGCTGGAGCTACCTCTCCGCGTGGGCCGGCTTCGAGCAGGTGGCCTTCATGGAGCCCAAGCCCGGCCTGCCGCCCTCGGCGCAACACGTGGCACAGGTGCTCATCACCGCCCGCGCCCGCAAGGTGCCGCTCGTCCTCCAGGAGGACTGGTACTCCGCCCAGGCCAGCGAGCTGGTGGCCCAGAAGTCCGGGGCAAGGCTGGTCCGCGTGCCCGGCATGGTGCCGGAGGGGCAGGGGTACCTGGACTACGTGGACCGCCTGGTGGCCGCCGTGACGGCGGCGCTCCCCGCGGCTGCCCCGCCGGCCGCGGCCCGGTAGCTGCGGCCCGCGCCAGTCAGGGTGGGCACGCGTTGGCGGCCCACTGCTCGGACAGGGCCTGGATGGAGCGGAACATCGCCACGCCCTCGTGGAAGGTGCCCACCGCGCCCTGCCGCGCGAGGATGCCGAAGTACTGGTGGTCGAAGTCGATGAACGGGTAGGCGCCGTACGCGCCCGGGCTCGAGTTCCGGTGGCCGGAGCCGCAGTCGTAGGACACGCCTCCCTTGGCCCCCGGGCACTCCAGCCAGTTGCCCAGCCCGTAGGCCCAGTCCTCGCCCAGCCGGTCCAGCACGGGGGACGCCGTGGGCACGGCGGCGCCCCGGTGGTTCTCCATCAGCGTGGACCGGGAGGCAGCGGACAGCACGGTGCCCCGGTAGAGCGCCCGCAGGAAGCCGAAGTAGTCCTGCGCCGTCCAGTGCATCCCGCCCCCGAGCCGCGGGTTGGTAGCCGAGGGCAGGTCGTACGTGGAGTCCGGGAACAGCCCCGTCCTCGCCTTGAAGGCGGAAAAGACATCACCCCATGACTGGGCGGTGGGCACCGACTGAATGGCCATCAGCCCCGCCACCTGGAGGTGGGTCCCCGAGTACTCGAACCGGGTGCCCGGGGTGGGCGCGCCCGCCGCGTTCTTCTCGTAGATGGATTGAACGCAATTGCGGAAGTTGGCGCCCGCGAGGTGCAGGCAGAGCGGCTCCTTCGCGTAGCCGGAGCGGAAGCTGAGCAGGTGCTCGAGCGTGACGGCCGGGTCCTTCCAGGTGAGCGGCATGCGGGCGCTCGCCGACGTGGACAGCGCCAGCTTCCCCTGGTCCACCAGGTCCAGGATGACCGTGGCCGTGACCCACTTGGCGGTGGACGCGGACTCGCAGCGCGTGGCGGGCGAGGAGCCTCCCTGCGAGTGCACGAACGTCCGCCCGTCCTCGCGCTCCAGCATCAGCGTGTACGCCTGCTCGCTGCTCACCCCCGGGTCGTTCGCCGCCTGGTCGAGCAGCTGGCCCATCCGGAGCTCCAGCGCCTCCAGCCCCGCCTGCGAGCAGGCAACGCCCGCGTCGGCCGGGAGGACCGGGTCCGTGCCGGCGCCTGCGTCCGGGGCGGGCGCGCCCGGCGTCGGCGGCTCGGCCCGGTCCCGCAGACCGCAGGCAGGGGCACACAGCAGCGCGCTGGCGGCGGCGAGCTTCAACAGGAAGGTGCGGGTGCGCATGGCAGAAGGCCAGCCTGCCGGACCTTCAGCGCGCGGACAACTGCCGCTCCCCCCACGCCAGCGGCCAGCTCGCCGCGGTGCACAGCACCATGAGCGGGCCGGTGGGCCAGTTCTGCACGTAGGACAGGTAGAACCCCAGCAGGGCCGCCGCCGCGGAGATGCCGGCAGAGAGCCACGGCAGCCGGCCCATCCGCTCGGACGAGATGAGCGCCGCCCCCGCCGGCAGCACGAGGAAGCCGAACACAGGCAGCGCCCCCACCGCGCGCGTGGCCACCGCCACCGACACGCCGATGGCCAGGTTCAGCCCGGCCTCCATCCGCCCCACGGGCAGCCCCAGCGTCCGGGCCATCTCCCGGTCGAAGGACACGAACACCAGGTCCTGGAAGAGGAACGCCCCCGCCGTCAGCACCAGGACGGCCACCACCGCCAGTTCCACCAGGTGCTCCTGCCGCACCGCCACGGTGGAGCCGAACAGCAGGTCGTTGACCTCGTGCGCCTCCTGCACGATGCGGGGGCTCGCCAGCGCCACCAGCGTGAGCGCCGCGGCCACCAGGTAGCTGAACGCCACCGCGCTCTCCGGGCTGGTGCGCTGGGCGCGCGACGTCACCGACAGCACCGTGGACAGCGCCCCCGTCAGCAGCAGCGCCAGCACCACCGGGTCCAGGTACAGGGGTGTCTCCCCGTGCGGGTCCACGCCGAACAGGCTCCCCACCAGGAACCCCAGCGCCACCCCCAGGCCGGACACCTGCCCCAGCGCCGCGGAGACGAACGCCACCCGCCGCAGCACCACGAACACGCCCAGCGCCCCGCACAGCACGGCGGCCAGCACCGACGCCGTGAGCGACGGCCAGAACAGGTACCAGAAGTCCGCGAGCGACAGCCCCGTCACGCCCGCCTCCCTTCCACGTGCACGAACGTGCGCCCGTCCCGCCGCTCCACCACCACCGGGTGGCGGTACAGGCGGGAGAGCCGCTCGGAGGTCAGCACCTCCGCCGTGGGCCCCACCTCGAACAGCCCCTGCGTCCCGTCCACCAGCGCCGTCTCCGCGGACCAGTTGGCCGCGTCCGACACCTCGTGCGTGACGAACAGCACCCCCGCCCCGGAGGCCCCGGCCAGGTCCGCCACCAGCGCGTGCTGGTGGCTGGT
>VGRA01000073.1 GCA_016875515.1 Deltaproteobacteria bacterium
GCCTAGAAGTACTGTTTGCGCTTGCTGGAGGGCAGGATGCCCAGCACCTCGCGGTACTTGGCCACGGTCCTCCGGGCTATCTCGATGCCCTGCCCGTGCAGCAACTCCACGATCTTCTGGTCCGAGTACGGGTTCTTCGCGTCCTCGGCCCCCACCAGCTGCTTGATGTGGTTCTTCACCGCCTCCGAGGCGATGTCGTCCCCGGAGGTGCGGCCGATGGAGGAGTTAAAGAAGTACTTCAGCTCGAAGATGCCCTGCGGGGTGTGGACGTACTTGTTGGTGGTGACGCGGGAGACGGTGGACTCGTGCATGCCGATGTCGTCTGCCACGTCCCGGAGGATGAGGGGCTTCAGGTGGGCAATGCCCTTGTCCAGGAATTCCCGCTGGAACTTCACGATGCTCTCGGTCACCTTGAAGATGGTGCGCTGGCGCTGGTGGATGGAGCGGATGAGCCAGAGGGCCGAGCGCATCTTCTCCTGCACGAACTCCTTGGTCTGCCCCGGGACCAGGCTCCCCTGCTTCAGCGCGTTGCGGTAGGCGCCGCTGATGCGGAGCTTGGACAGCCCGTCGTCGTTCAGCACCACGGTGTAGTCCCCAGACTCGTTGAGCTTGTACACGAACACGTCCGGGGAGATGTACTGCGCGTCCTCGCCGGTGTAGTTGCGGCCCGGGCGCGGGTCCAGCTTCTGCAGCAGCTTCGTGGCCTCCACCACCTCCGACAGCTCCAGCTTCAGCTCGCGGGCGGCGGCCGGCAGGTTCTTGCTCTCCAGCAGCTTCATGTGCCGCTTGATGAGCGTCCCCAGCAGCGCCGCGCGCGGGTCCTTCAGCATGCTGACTTGGATGAGCAGGCACTCCTGCAAGTCCCTCGCCCCGCAGCCCACCGGGTCCAGGTGCTGCACCTTGCGCAGCGCCCTCTCCGCGGTGCCCAGGTCCACGTCCGCCTCCGCCGCCAGGCGGATGAGGGGATCTCCCTCCACCCCCTCCAGCTTGAGGTAGCCGTCGTCGTTGAGGTTGCCCAGCACCAGCGCCACCACCCGGCGCTCGGCGTCATTGAGCCGCAGCGTCCCCAGCTGCTCCATGAGGTGGGCGGCCAGGTCCTCCTTCTCCACCAGGTTGGCTTCGAAGGAGGGCATGTCCTCCGAGTCCACGTTCCCCTTGTTGGAGGCGGTGGTGGGCTCGTTGAACTGGTAGCTGTTGAGGTAGGCGTCCCAGTCAATCTCCCCCGGGTTCTCCTGGTCCCCCTTCACCTCCTGCGCCGTGTCCGGCTGGGGCAGGGTGTCCGAGGCGGGCCCCTCCAGGTTCTCCGCCTCCAAGGAGGCCTCGCCGGGGGCCTTCTCCTCGCCGTCCCCGTCCAGCGTCTCGTCCGGCTGCTCCAGCAGCGGGTTCTGCTCCAGCTCCTCCCGCACCTGCTCCAGCAGCTCCATCCGGGACAGCTGCAGGAGCTTGATGGCCTGCTGCAGCTGGGGCGTCATCACCAGCTGCTGGGACAATTTCAGGCTCTGCTTCAGCTCCATGCCCATGGGGACCGGCCTCCCTACCAAATAGCGTGCCAAAACTAGTCCCCACCCTCCCCCCTGTCCAGTGAGCCACAGGGGGGGCACGTCCGTTGCAGGGTGGAACAATTCCCTGGCTTTTCCGGGGATTAGCCGTCCAGCCGGAAGCCCTCACCCAGGTAGACGCTGCGGGCGCGCTCGGAGGCGGCAATCTGCGCGGGGGTGCCCTCTTCCAGGATGCGGCCACCGGCAATGATGTAGGCCCGATCGCAGATGCGGAGCGTGTCCCTCACGTTGTGGTCCGTGATGAGGATGCCCAGCCCCCGCTCCCGCAGGACGGTCATCTGCTTCTGCAGGTCTGCCACGTTGATGGGGTCCACCCCGGCGAAGGGCTCGTCGAACAGGATGAAGCGGGGACCGGGGATGAGGCTGCGGGCAATTTCGGCCCGGCGGCGCTCTCCCCCGGAGAGGGTCTCCCCCAGCGAGTGGGCCACCTTCTGCAGGCCGAACTCGGCGATGAGGGCGTCTGCCTTCGCCTCCCGCTCGGGGCAGGACAGCCCCGGCTGGAGCTCCAGCACGGAGAGGAAGTTCTGCCGCAAGGTCATCTTCCGGAAGATGGAGGACTCCTGCGGGAGGTAGCCCAGGCCGGCAAGGGCGCGGCGGTGCATGGGCAGGTGGCGCACCGAGGCGCCGTCCAGGGTGACGTCCCCCCCGTCGGCGGGCACCAGCCCCACCACCATGTTGAACGAGGTGGTCTTCCCGGCGCCGTTGGGGCCGAGCAACCCCACCACCTCCCCCGTCTCCACGTGGAACGAGACGCCGTCCACCACCTGCCGGCGGCGGTAGGCCTTGCGCAGCCCCTCGGCGCGGAGCGAGGCCATCAGCGCGTCCCCCCCACCTTCGGCGCCTGGCGGGCCCTCGCGGCCGCCGGGTCAAGCCGGGCCCGGACGTTCTCCCCCACCACCAGCCGCTGCTCCACGTCCACCACGAAGCGGGTACCGTTCATGAGGTTGACGCCGTCCCCCGCCCTCGGGTTGCCGGTGACGAAGACGCGGGCGGAGGTGACGTCGTAGTCGGCACGCTCGCCCTCGGCCCAGCGCTCGGCCATGTCCAGCCGGGCAGCGCCTGTGCAGGCGGCCCGGGACAGCCGCCCGTCCGGAGCAGACTGGGCCACCAGCCGCTGGCAACGGATGACGGCCCCTTCCCGCAGCACCCGCACGTCCCCCGTCCACACCGCGGTGCCGCGCGCGTTGTCCACCCGGACGGCGCGGGCCCGGATGGTGACGGGCCTGCCGTCCGAGCCGGTGCTGTCGGACACCGTGGTGGGCTCCTCCCCGGAGAGCTCGTCCCGCACGGTGTCGAAGCGGAAGCGGCGCCCGCTCACGCGCACGCCGCCGCGGGTGGCCCGCGGGCTGCCGGTCACCACCACCACGCCGGTGGCGTTGTCGAACTCGGCGCGCTCCCCCTCCACGGTGGTGTCCCGCTGCACCGCCTGCACATGGCCCACGCAATCGAAGCGGAGGGGCTGGTTGGACGCGTCGAACCAACCGGTGAGCGTGTCACAGCGCAGCGTGGCGTCCTTGCGCACCGCCACCACGTGGCCGGTGTAGAGCGCCGTGCGGTCGCCCTGGCGGAGCTCCAGCACGTCCCCGGACAGCTGCACCGGCTCGAGCAGCACCTGCTTCTGGGCCGGGGCGGAAGGCCGCCCGCGGGACGCCCTGGAGCTCGCCGGCGCGGCGGCAGCAAGCAGCATCAGCAGCAGCGCGGGGGCAGAGGCCATCACCGCGTCGCCTCCAGCCGCGTCCGCACGTTTCCCTCGAAGCGGTGCTTCCCCCCGGTGACCGACAGCTGGAAGCCGTCCGCTTGCAGCGTGTAGCCCGGGCCGGAGGCCTCCAGCGGCTCGGCCCCCGTCACCACCCCGGCCTTGCCATCCAGGCGTGCAGAGGAGGTGGTGCCAACGAGGCCGTGGTCCGTCGTGAGGGTGACGCCGCCCGTCCCCTCCGCCTTCTGCTCGGCGGGCAGCCCGGTGACGCGTGGGGCGGCCACCTCGTAGTCCCCCGCGCCCCCCTGCCCCTTCACCCGGAACCGGGCCCCCTCCCCGGCGTAGCGTCCCTCGTTGCGCCGGAAGGACAGCGTCTGCAGGGTGCCGGTGAGCGTCACCTCCGAGCCGGCCGAGCGGACGACGTGGACGTCCCGCAGTTGCACCGTGGGCGGGGGCGCCGCCGGGATGGGCGCCGGGCGCGCGCATGCGGCGGCGCACAAGAGCGGCAGGAACTGGAGGCGGGGCCACGGCACGGGCCACCTCCCTATCACGGCCGGCTCTTCCACCGCCTGTGCATCCACACCCACTGGGCAGGGGCCTCGCGGATGGCCCGCTCGATGTCTGCGGTCAGCACCGCGGTGAGGCCGAGCGCGTCCGCCTCCCGGTCACCGGTGGAGGCAGGCGGCCGGATGCGGCACATGGAGATGCGGTACCGCGTCTGCTCGCCCTGCCGGTGGCAATAGCCCGTCACCACCGCCGCGCCCGTGCGCAGGGCCAGGTCCGCGGCGGCCCTCGGCGTACTGGCCAGGTGGCCGAAGAACGGGACGAAGAGGGACTGCACGCGGGTGTCCTGGTCAATCAGCAGCCCGAGCACCTCCCCCCCGCGCAGCGCCCGCAGCATGGCCCGGGCCGCCCCCTCCGCCCCGCGCCAGATGGTGCGGATCCCGCCGCGTGCCCGGAATCGCTCGAGCAGCGCGGTGGTGCGGGCGTCCGTGGTCTCCTTCGCAATGGTCTGGCAGGGGTAGCCGGCCCGCCCCAGGGTGCGCGCGAGCAACTCCCAGTTGCCCACGTGGCCGGTGACGAAGACCACCCCATTGCCCTCTGCCAGTGCCTCGTCCAACAGTGCCCGGTCTGCCGCAGGCCACTCGACGAGCCGCGCCGCCTGCAGGTCCAGCTTCCGCGCGCAGGCCAGCTCGAACGCCGCCTGCCCGAGGTGCCGGAAGCAGGCCTTCGCCACCCGGCGTCGCTCGCCCTCCGTCCACTCCGGGAACGCGCGCGCGAGCCCCTCCAGCGCCAGCCGCCGCTGCTTGCCCAGCAGGTGGAACGCGAGTCCCCCGAACGCCCGGCCAAAGTCCGCCGCCACGTCCAGCGGCAGCGCGGAGACGACGCCCAGCGCCACCCGGAGGAGCCCATGGCGCAGGCCGCGCTTAAGCGGCTTCCAGTTCATGCCCAGTGGCCGCCCGAGAGCGCCTTCAGCGTGGCGCGCAGGTACTGCACGGAGACGGCCCGCGTGCGCTCCCAGCCGCCCTCGGTCCGCGCGGCCAGCGGGGCCACCTCCACCAGGTCCCCGGCCACCACCTCGAACTCCGCCCCCAACCGCTCCAGCAGCGCGAGCAGGAACTCCGGCCGCAGCCCGCCGGGCTCCGGCGTCCCGGTGGCGTCCGCCCACGCCGCGTCCGTGCCGTCCACGTCGTTGGAGAAGTAGACCTGCCGGACGCCCGCGGCCTTCAGCGCGCCGACAATTCCTTCCAACGCCGCCCCCTCGTCCCGGTTGCAGTCTGCCGCCCAGAACTGGCGTACGCCGGTGGTGGCCTCCCAGTGGGCGCGGTCCCGTCCGGAGGAGCGCGTGCCCACCTGCACCATGCGGCCCGGGGCGCCGAGCAGGCGGCTCGCGTGCAGCGACCAGGTGGCAAAGCAGTACCTCACCCCCAGCCGCTCCTCGAGCAGGTCCGTGTGGGCGTCCGGCTGGACAATGCCCCACGGCGCCGCCCGGCCCTTGGACAGCGCGCGCGCGAGCGGCCAGGCGCAGGAGTGGTCCCCCCCCAGCATCAGCACGCGCACGCCGGGGTTCAGCTGGAAGACCCGGTCCAGCGCGCGCTCGGCGATGGACAGGGGCGAGACCGGCAGCGCGCAGCCGGGCAGGTCCGGGTAGAGGGCCCGGCGCGTGGCGGCCACCTGCGCCTCGGACAGCATCTCGTCGTGGAGGAGCTGCGGGCAAACGAACACGTCCCCGATGTCCAGCACCCCGTTGCGGCGCAGTTGCTGGGGGAAGTCCGGCGCGTCGTCCAGCAGCGCCTCGCGCAGGGCGCCCGGGGCGAGGTTGGCCCCCCGCACGTAGCCCGCCCCCACGTCCGAGGGGATGGCGAGCACCACGGTGCGCGCCGTGGGGATGGCCGCCAGGGTCTCCCGCCAGCGCTCGCGGATGGCCTCGTCCGAGTCCGCGCCGTACAGCCGCTGCTGCAGCGCCCGCTGCTCGGCCTTGCCGGCGGAGACCACGTGGATGCCGCCGCCGGCGGGGCGGAGCAGGTGGGCGAGTTCCTCGAGGGGCGTCATGGCTCTGCGGGGTTCTTTTATCACCCACCCCGCGCGCCCGCCTCGGCGAGCAGCGCGTCGAGCGCCTCGTCCAGCCCGTGGCGCCGCTGCCAGCCCAGCCCCTCCAGCTTGCGCGGGCAGCCCACCAGCCACGGCAGCTCCACCGGGCGCACGCGGGACGGGTCCACATCGAGCGCGACCTCCACGCCGCTGCGCTCGCAGAGCCGCTTCACCACGGAGGAGATGCTCCGTCCCTCGCCCGAGCAGGCGTTGTAGACCTCTCCCGCCACCCCGCGCAGCAGCAGCAGCAGGTAGGCCTCCACCATGTCCGCCACGTGGGTGAAGTCCCGCACCGGGGAGAGGTTGCCCACCTTCAGCACCGGGGCCGCGTGCCCCGAGCGCACGGCGGCCAGCTGGCGCGCCATGGAGGGCAGCACGAAGGCGGCGTCCTGCCCCGCCCCCACGTGGTTGAACGGCCGCACCGCCACCACGTCCAGGCCGTAGGCGCGGTGGTGCTGCAGGGCGAGCACCTCGGCGGCCACCTTGGACGCGGCGTAGGGGCTGAGCGGGCGCAGGGGCGTGGGCTCGTCCGCCGGGTGGCCGGGAAGCAGCGCGCCGTACACCTCCCCCGAGCCCACGAGCAGGACGCGGGCGCGCGGGGCGTGGGCGCGCACGGCCGCAAGGACATTCAACGTCCCGCGCGCGTTCACGTCGAGCGCGCCGGCCGGGTCAACGTGGCTCGCCGCCACCGAGCTGATTCCCGCCAGGTGGACCAGCGCGTCCGGGGGGTCGGCGGTCATGCGGGCAGCCACCGCGGCCGCGTCCCGGACATCCAGCGCGCGGTCGCCCGGCGCGTGCGGCCCGTGCGCCTCCGCCACGGCATGGCCCTGTCCGCGCAGCGCGCGCACGAGGTGCCGGCCGGCGAAGCCGTCCGCCCCGGTGACGAGGACCTTCACGGGGCGGCAGGCCCGCGGGGGCCTGCGGACAGCCGCTCCAGGTCCGCGTCCACCATCATCCGGACGAGTCCGGGAAAGTCCACGGTGGGCGCCCAGCCCAGCCTGGCCCGCGCGCGGGAGGCGTCCCCGATGAGCAGGTCCACCTCCGCGGGGCGCACGAAGGCCGGGTCGATGACGGCGTGCTTTTCCCAGTCCAGCCCGACATGGTCGAACGCCAGCTCCACCAATTCCCGCACCGTGTGCGTCTCGCCGCTGGCCACCACGAAGTCCTCTGGCTGCGGCTGCTGGAGCATGAGCCATATGGCGCGGACGTAGTCCCCGGCGAAGCCCCAGTCCCGCTTGGCGTCCAGGTTGCCCAGGCGCAGCTGCTGCTGGAGCCCCCGCTTGATGCGGGCCACCCCGTGGGTCACCTTGCGGGTGACGAACTCCAGCCCGCGCCTCGGCGACTCGTGGTTGAAGAGGATGCCGCTCACCGCGTAGAGGCCGAACGACTCGCGGTAGTTGACGGTGATGAAGTGGCCGTAGGCCTTGGCCACCCCGTAGGGGGAGCGCGGGTAGAACGGGGTGTCCTCGTGCTGGGGCACCTCGCGCACCTTGCCGAACATCTCCGAGGAGGAGGCCTGGTAGAAGCGCACGTGCGGCGCGGTGTGGCGGATGGCCTCCAGCATCTTGGTGACCCCCAGCGCGGTGAACTCACCGGTGAGGACCGGCTGGCTCCAGCTGGTGGGGACGAAGGACTGGGCGGCCAGGTTGTACACCTCGTCCGGCTTCACCGACTGCAGCAGCGCCGCCAGGGAGAACTGGTCCAGCAGGTCCCCGTGGTGAAGGTGGATGCGCTCGCGCAGGTGGGCGAGCCGCTCGAACTTCTCCTCGGAGGAGCGGCGCACCATGCCGTGCACCTCGTAGCCCTTCTCCAGCAGCAGCTCCGCGAGGTAGCTGCCGTCCTGCCCGGTGATGCCGGTGATGAGCGCGCGCTTCATGAGTGGCCGGGGCTTATACCTCAGGGCGCGGGCGCGGCCTGCTCCAGTGCCTGCAGCCGGGGCACCCGGGCGGCCCGGGCGGCGGCCGCCCCCTCGGGGGTATCGAGCGCGGCCCCCTCGTCCAGCCACCTCCGCGCGGCGTGGGGCTGGCCGTTGGTGAGAGCCAGGTCCGCGGCCTCGTAGCGGATGGACGGTGAGGCGGGCTCCAGCAGCGAGAGGGCCCGCAGCGCCTCCAGGGCCCGGGCCGGCGAGGCGAGGGCGCGCGCCGCGGCCAGCCGCACGCGCTGCAGGCGAGCCTTGCCAGAGGTGTCCGTGACGAAGGGCTGGGCGCGGCCGGCGGCCACTTCCGCGCGGCGGGGCTCGGCGGGCAGCAGCGTCTCGGCGAGTAACAGGTGGAACTCCGCCTCCCCCGGCTGGGCGCGCACCGCCTCCTCCAGCAGGGCAACGGCCTCTGCCTGCTTGCCGGAGGAGGCGAGCAGCCGGGCCCGCTGCAGGGTGAGCTCGGGGCTCGCCGGGGAGACGGCTTCTGCCTGCGCGAGCACCTCGGCAGCCCCCGCGTGGTCTCCGCGCTGGCTGCGGAGCCACGCCCACCGGGCGTACACCGGCACGAGCGCGGCGGAGGGCGGGAGTCCGGGCAGCAGCGCCTCGAGCAGCGCTTCTGCCTCGGCGCTGCGGTCCCTGAGGGCGAGCGCATTGCTGAGGCTGTCCAGGCCCTCGGGCGTGCGGGGGCAGGCGGTCCCCCAGTCCTCCGGGCGCTTCGCCACGGCCAGCAGTTCGTCCAGCACCGGGGCCTCGCCGCGCCCGCGCAGGGCCTCGAGCGCGAGCCGGTACTCCAGGAAGGCCTGGGGCATGCGCCCGGCGCGCAGCAGGGCCCGGGCGGCGGCCTGGTGGGCGGCCGCGTTCCACGGGTCCAGGTACAGGGCGCGGTTGGCCCAGGCGAGCGCGCGGCCCGGGTCTCCCAACGGCGCGGCAGCATGCAGCCACGCGGCGGAGGCGGGTAGGACCGCGTCCGCGGGGTGGCGGGCAATGAGCGGGACGATGGCCTCGTCGAACGCCGCGGGGGCGGTGCGCGCCAGCATCA
>VGRA01000074.1 GCA_016875515.1 Deltaproteobacteria bacterium
CCCCGGGGGCCTGCATGGTTGGACGACCGGTTTCATGGGAGGGAAGTGACATGGACGTGGATTCGCTCGGGAAGCACCTGGTCTCGTCGTTGGTCTTCTCGCTGGTGGGGCTGGGGGTCTTCACCCTGGGCATCCAGGTGCTGAAGTTCCTCTTCCCCTTCGACATGAAGAAGGAGATCGAGACGGACCAGAACACCGCGTTCGGCATCGTCATTGGGAGCTTCATCCTGGGGCTGGCGGTCATCATCGCCGCCGCGGTCCATGGCTGACGAGGCGGCGCCGGCGCCGGAGCTCCCGCTGCGGCGGGAACTGCTGTTCCTGACGGTGCTCGTCATTGCCACGTGCGGGCTCGTGTACGAGCTCATCGTGGGGACGCTGGCGAGCTACCTGCTGGGAGACTCGGTCACCCAGTTCTCCACCGTCATCGGCGTCTACTTGTTCTCCATGGGGGTGGGGGCGTGGCTGTCCCGCTTCGTGGAGCGGGGGCTGGCGCAGCGCTTCGTGGAGGTGGAGCTGGCGGTGGCCTTTGCCGGCGGCGTCACCGCGCCGCTGCTGTTCGTCAGCTTCAACGCGGGTCCCTTCTTCCGCGTGGTGCTGTACGGCTCGGTGCTGGTGGTGGGGGCGCTGGTGGGGCTGGAGATACCGCTGCTGCTCCGCATCCTGAAGGACCAGGTGCGCTTCAAGGACTTGGTGGCCCACGTGCTCACGTTCGACTACGTGGGGGCGCTCGCGGCCTCGCTGCTGTTTCCGCTGGTGCTGGTGCCGAAGCTGGGGCTGGTGCGCACCTCGCTCCTGTTCGGCCTCATCAACGGCGCGGTGGGGCTGTGGAGCACGTGGCTGCTGGAGCCGCTTTTGCCCTCGCCGGGACGCCTGCGGCTGAAGGCGGCGGGCGTGCTGCTGCTGCTCTTCATGGGCCTTGCGGCGGCGGACCGCATCACCGACTACGCCGAGGAGGGGATGTACGCGGACGAGGTGGTGCATGCCTCGTCCTCGCCGTACCAGCGCATCGTCCTGACGCGGGGCAAGCGGGGCTTCAGCCTGTTCCTCAACGGCAACCTGCAGTTCGCCGCGGTGGACGAGTACCGGTACCACGAGGCGCTGGTGCACCCGGCCATGGCGCGGGCGGCGCGGCACGCGCACGTGCTGGTGCTGGGGGGCGGGGACGGGCTGGCGGTACGGGAGTTGCTCCGCTGGCAGGGCGTGGAGACGGTGACGCTGGTGGACCTGGACCCGGCCATGACGAAGCTGGCCACGGAGTACGAGGAACTGGCGGCGCTCAATGGCCACTCGCTCAGCGACCGGCGGGTGCGGGTGGTGAACGCGGACGCGCTGCAGTTCCTCGCGGAGGGGGACGCCCGGTACGACGTGGTCGTCGTGGACTTCCCGGACCCCAACAACTTCTCCCTGGGGAAGCTGTACACCACGCGCTTCTACGGGCTGCTGAAGTCCCGGATGGCGCCGGACGGCGTGGCGGTCATCCAGTCCACCTCCCCGCTCATGGCCCGGCAGTCCTTCTGGTGCGTGGAGGCCACGGTGGCGGCCGCCGGCTTCTGGACGGCGCCGTACCACGCGCTGGTGCCGTCTTTCGGCGAATGGGGCTACGTGCTCGCCGCGCCGTCCCCGCGCGAGGTGGTGCATGCCCTGCCGCCGGGGCTGCGCTTCCTGGACGCACAGGTGCTGTCCTCGCTGTCCGACTTCCCGCCGGACATGGCCCGCCTTCCCTCGGAGGTGAACCGGCTCAACAACCAGGTGCTGGTGCGCACGTACGAAGAGGAATGGCGGCGCTGGAACTGATGCGCCGGCGCGAGCTCATCCACGCGTTCCTGGGCGCGGCGGCGTGGAGCGCCTGCCAGAAGGGGGGCGGGGCGGAGCGGCCGCAGGTGCCGGGTGCGCTGGTGGACCGGGCATTCGAGTGGGGCCACGCGCTGCGGGGGGCGGCGCCGCTGCCGCGGGCGCAGGCGCTCGAGCCCGTGGACGTGGTGGTGGTGGGTGCAGGCGCCGCGGGGCTGTCGGCGGCGTGGCGGCTCGCAGGCGCGGGGGTGCGCTCGCTGCGGGTCCTGGAGGTGGACGAGGGACCGGGTGGGACGGCGCGCTCGGGCCGCAACGCGGTGAGCGCCTTTCCCTGGGGGGCGCACTACCTGCCGGCCCCCACGCGCGAGGGCGGCCCGGTGATGCGGCTGCTGTCCGGGATGGGGCTGGTGACGGGCGTGGACGACGCGGGGCGCCCCCGCTTCGCGGAGCAGGCGCTGGTGCGCGAGCCGGACGAGCGGCTCTTCTACCGGGGCACCTGGTACGACGGCCTCTACCTGCGCGCGGGGGCCTCCGGGGAGGACCTCCGGCAGCTGCAGCGCTTCGAGCAGGCCATGGACGCCCTGTCGAAGGCGCGGGACGGGCAGGGGCGCAAGGCGTTCGACGTGCCGCTCGAGCGCGGCAGCGATGACGCCGAGTGGACGGCCCTGGACCGGCTCTCCATGGAGGAGTGGCTCCATCAGGAGGGCTACACGAGCCCCCGGCTGCGCTGGCTGGTGGACTACGCCTGCCGGGACGACTTCGGCGCGGACGCCGCCGCCGTCTCCGCCTATGCGGGCATCTGGTACTTCGCGGCGCGCCATGGCGAGGGGACGGGGAGCGACGGGTATCTCACCTGGCCCGAGGGCAACGGGCGGCTGGTGGCGGAGTTGCAGCGGGCGCTGGGGCCCGGGCAGCTGGCCACCCGCGCGCTGGTGCACGCGGTGGAGCCGGTGGACGGCGGCGTGGCGGTGCACGCGGTGGAGGCGGGGACGGAGCGGCCGGCCGGGTACCTGGCCCGGCGGGTGGTACTGGCGGTGCCGCGCTTCGTGGCAGCGCGGGTGTACGTGCCGTGGCGGCAGGCGCCGCCGGCCTTCCTGCCTGCGTTCCAGTACACGCCCTGGGCGGTGGCCAATCTCACCGTCTCCGAGCACCCGGGGGGGCGGGGCGTGCCGCTCGCGTGGGACAACGTGCTCTACGAGAGCAAGTCCATGGGGTACGTGGTGGCCACGCACCAGCGGGAGCGGATGGTGGACGGCGGCCCCACGGTGCTGACCTGGTACTACCCGCTGTCCGCGCCGGACGTGAAGGCAGAGCGGGAGCGGCTCCTGTCCTCCGGCTACGCAGACTGGGAGGCGCTGGTGATGGCAGACCTCTCCGCGGCGCACCGGGACATTGGCCGCACGGCGGAGCGGCTGGAGGTGATGCGCTGGGGCCACGCCATGGTGCGTCCCCGGCCGGGCTTCCTGTTCGGCCCCGAGCGGCGGGCGGCAGCCGTCCCGGCGGGGGCGGTGCACTTCGCCCACTCGGACCTGGGGGGGCTGGCGCTGTTCGAGGAGGCGTGCCACCACGGGGTGCGGGCGGCGGAGGAGGTGCTGGCGGGGCTGGGGGGCCGGCCGCAGGAAACGTGGCTGTAGGGCGAGCGGGGGAGTAACGTTCCCGCCGTGGCGAACCGGGACAAGTCGGTGCTGGAGCGGGAGCTCGGCGCGCGCATCCTCGCGCAGCAGGCGCTCAACGCGCGGGTGGTGCTGCGGGTGCGGGTGGCCGCGGCGATGGCGTGGCTGCTCACGGCGCTGGCGGGGGCGAAGTACCTGGACCGGGCGGACCTGGTCTTCAGCGCCACTATGGTGGCCGGCGCGCTGGTGCTTGCCGTGCTCGCCTGGATGGCGGGCCGGCGGATGAGCGAGCGGCAGCTGCTCAGCACCTTCTGGATGGTCCCGGTGCTGGACCTGCCCCTCATCCTGGTGACGCAGTGGAACTCCATCACATACTCCGCGGGCTCCCAGTCCGTGGCGGTTCAGGCCCCCTTGATGCTGTCCTCCGCGGTGGCCCTGGGCCTGCTGTCGCTGCGGGTGCGCTTCTTCGTGGCCGGGGTGCTGATGGCGGCCTGCGCGGAGTTCGCGCTGCTGGGCCACGTGGACGCAGGGCCGGTCACCTACCTGGCGGTCGCCATTTCGCTGGGCGCGCTCGGCGTGGCGGGGTCTGCCGTGGTGGTGCAGGCCAAGCGGCTCATCGGCAGCGTGACGCGGGAGGAGTTGGCCCGGGAGCGGCTGGGCCGGTACTTCTCGCCGGCGGTGCGGAGTCAAATTACGGCGGTGACGGACGAGGGCTTCGCCGGGGAGAGCCGCGAGGTGACGCTGCTGTTCTCCGACATCCGGGGCTTCACCGCCCTGAGCGAGAAGATGGAGAGCCGCGCGGTGGTGTCCCTGCTCAACGAGTACCACTCGGCCATGGTGACGGAGGTGTTCCGCCACGGCGGCACGCTGGACAAGTTCATGGGGGACGGGCTGATGGCCTACTTCGGGGCGCCGGTGCCGCAGGCGGAGCACGCCTCATCCGCGGTGAAGTGCGCGCAGGCCATGGACCGGGCGCTCGGGGTGCTGAACGCCAAGCGCGCTGCGCGGGGCGAGCCGGCATTGCGCATTGGCATTGGCCTCCACACGGGGACGGTGGTGGTGGGGGACATCGGGTCGGATGACCGGCGGGAGTACACGGCGGTGGGGGACGCGGTGAACGTGGCGTCCCGTATTGAAGGGCTGACGAAGAAGCTGGGGGTGACGGTGCTGGTCTCGGAGGCGGCGAAGGCACACGCAGGGGACAGCTTCCCGTGGAAGGCCATGGAGCCTGCGCCGGTGGCCGGCAAGACGGAGCCCGTGCAGACCTACACGCTGGCCGCCGGCTGACGCCCTACAGCCCCGCGGGGGCCTTCACCGCCGGGCTCACCGGCTGCAGCGGCAACTCCATCTCCGTGAACATCACCTCGCCCAGTCCCCGCATGGTGATGGGGTTGCGCGCCGAGGCGCCGAAGGCGACCACCTTGCCGTCCTTCAGCGACCAGGCGCACACGTGGCCGGTGGAGCCCTGCGGCACGAACACCTCGATGAAGTAGGGCGAGGTGGGCCCAAGGTTCTTGGTGCGCTCCACGCCGTAGGGCTCCCCGCTGTCTGCCGCGGCGCAGGGCCTCTTCGAGATGCTGACGCGCAGGTCCGTCTCCGGGGGGGCGCCCGTCAGCTTGCCGATGACCTCCACCTCTGCCTCGGCAGGCATCTGCTGGGCCGGGACGGGCATGGCGGCCCGCGGGGTGGTGGGCAGGGGGAACTCAATCTTCACGTCCGGGCGAAGCGGGAAGCCCTTCACGTCCCCCGTGTTGCTGGGGCCCGTGGTGGGCACTGCGGGCATGGGGGCAGAGGGCGGCGGCGGCGCGGCGGGGGGGGCCTCGGGCTCGTTCCCGCAGCGGCTGCAGGAGGCGAGGGAGAGGGCAAGCACGAGGGCGGTGCGGCGCGTGGCGTTCATGGGGCCGACGGTATAGTCGAGTCGCCGCCATGGCGCAGCCCGCCCGAGCACCTTCCCCCTGGCTCTTCGGTCCCTCCACCGACGTGGCCGTGTTCGCCGGCAGCGTGGCGGCGTCCGGCGCGGTGGCGCTGTGGCTCTCCGGGACGGGCCAGGCAGAGCTCCCCACCTGGGCGTGGGCGGCGTTCGTGCTGGGCGTGGACGTGGCGCACGTGTGGGCCATGCTGTACCGCGTGTACGCGGACCGGGAGGAACTGGCGCGCCGCCCGGAGTTGTACGCCGCGGCGCCGCTGCTGGCCTACGCGCTCGGGTTCGCCGCGTACCAGCACTCGGCGCTCACCTTCTGGAGGCTGTTCGCCTACTCGGCGGCGTGGCACTTCGTTCGCCAGCAGGTGGGATGGGGGGCGCTCTACAACCGGCGCGCCGGCAGTCCCGCGTGGGAGGCCCGGCTGGACGCGGCGGTGCTGTACGGCTGCACCCTGGGGCCGCTGCTCTGGTGGCACGCCCACCTGCCGCGCCCCTTCGACTGGTTCGTCCCCGGGGACTTCCTGCCGGGCCTGCCCGCGTGGACGGGGACGGCCGCGCTGTCCGCGTCCGGCATGCTGGGGGCGGCGTGGCTGGGCGGGCAGGTGCTCCGGTGGGCGCGCGGCGGCGGCCTCTTCCCCGGGCGCTGGGTGCTGGTGCTCTCCACGGCGGTGGCGTGGATGGGCGGCATCGTGCTCGCCCCGGACGACGCCACCTTCACGCTGCTGAACGTGGGGCTGCACGGCGTCCCGTACTTCGCGCTGCTGTACCGCTACGCGCGCCACCGGGCCGGCGAGGGCGGGTACGCGCCGTGGCTGTCCACCGCGCTGCGCCTGGGCGTGCCGGGCTTCCTCGCGGTGCTGCTCGCGTGCGCGTATGGCGAAGAGTGGCTGTGGGACACCTTCGTCTGGCACGAGCACGCGGCGCTGTTCGGCAAGGCGGGCGTGGAGCTCCCGCCGGGGCTGCTCGCCCTCCTCGTACCGGCGCTCGCGCTGCCGCAGGCCACGCACTACCTGCTGGACGCCTTCACCTGGCGCGGGAAGGAGAACCCGGGGCTGGCCGCGCGGCTGGGCTGGGAGGCTCCGCCTGCGCCAGTTGCCCCGCCAGCCGCCGCGCCGTCAGCCGCCGGTTGAAGGCCTGGTCCACCCGCTGCAGCCACGCGCGGAAGGCCGGGTAGTCTGCCGTGCGCACGCGGGAGGCGGTGAGGGCCAGCTCCGCCGCCACGCCCAGCGCGCCGTCCTCGTCCGGGGTGAAGGTGAGGGAGGCGCGGCCGAAGGGCCCCTCGTCCCGGAAGGGCGCCGGGAGCCCCTCCACGCGGTAGCCGGGCGGCAGCCGCACGGTGAAGGACAGCTTGTTGAGGAACGGGTCCGAGAGGAGCAAGTCGTGCGTCCGCTCCGCCAGCGGGGCAAAGGCCTGCACGAAGGCGCGCCCGGTGCCCAGAGGGAAGAAGCGCAGCCCCCCCTCTCCCAGCACCTCGGCGAAGCGCGGTACGGCGAGCGTGAAGTCCGCCCCCACGCTGCCGCCCAGGTCCTGCAGGCCGGTCAGCTGGAGCGCCTCCACGCGCGCCCCCGGGAAGCTGGCCGCCCACGCCTGCTCGAACTGCGGCCGCTGCGTGGCCTGCGCCTGGTAGCCGCGGCGGAACGGTGGCGCCTCCTGGCCCACCACCCGCGTCTGCCCCTTCAGTTGGGCGCTGCCGTCCGGGCGCAGCGTGGCCTCCACCTGCAGCGCGGTGGCGTTGTCTTCGGCGGGCGCAGCGGGCACCACCCGGTATCGGCTGCCGCCCTCCGGTTCCACCACCAGCACGTTGGCGAGCCGGTCCGCGGAGGGCAGCTCCTGCAGGCCGTGGAACTCCGCCGTGCCGTCCAGGTAGAGGTCCAGCGACGGCACGTACAGGATGGCATGGTTGAACGCGGCGAGTGACGCCGGCCCGTTGCCAATGTCCCCAAGGTGCCGCATGCGCAGCAGCACGAGCCGGCTGTCCACCCCGGCCACCTTCAGCAGCGCGTGCAGGAGGGACGCCTTGTCCTTGCAGTCCCCGAAGCGGCGGGAGAGGACGCGGTCCACGCGGTACGGCTTGTAACCGTGGATGCCGAACTCCAGCGCCACGTACCGCGTCTGGGTGACGACGAAGCCGTACAGCGCCTGCACCACGGCGCGCGCGTCCGCACGGTCCACGCCCGAGAGCGCCTCCTCCACCGTGCGGCGCAGTTCGTCCGTGGGCAGCAGTTGCTCGCGCACCAGGCTCCAGTAGTACCGGCCCACCGCGTCCCAGTCTGAGTAGGTGGACAGGTGCAGCGGGGACGCGGACTCCGCCGGGCCCGGCATGCCCGGCTCCTGCAGCAGGCGTGGGACGTGCGAGGCGGAGAAGGCGTAGCGGGTGCCGCCGTCCGGGAGGGGCTCCTGCCGTGCGGCGAGTCCCCTAACGGCGCCGTCATTCCAGTGGAGCGCGCGGCCGCGCGGCATCTCCACCTCGAAGAGGTAGCGCACGCGCGGTGCCATCCCCTGCACGTAGTCCACCTCTCCCCAGTAGTCGGACAGCAGGTTGTCTGCCGCGGTGTCGTCCAGGCGGTACTGCACCTCCAGCACGTCCCCCGGGGCCAGCCCCGGGAAGGCGAGCACCCGCGCGCGGGCGTCGTAGTACATCCCGGTCCACGGCTCGTTGAGGTTGCGCTCGGACTCGCCGAAGGACTCCACCAGCGCGCCGTCCGGCTTCCGCACCCGCGCCCGCAGCACGCGCAGTTCCTGCCGGCCCGGGGACCAGGAGATGGCGAACTCGCGCAGCGCGTCCGCGCCCCGCGGGGTGAAGACCTGAAAGGCCGCCTGCCGGAAGACCGAGGCCATGCCGGAGGGCTGCACGCGCACGTGCTGGTATTCCACCAACTGCACCGCGTCCTCGCCGGAGAAGGCCGCCGCCTCGGGCAGCAGCGGGGAGAGCGGCAGCGCGCGGGCCGAGGCGGCGTCCCCGCCCGTGCCGCGGAGCGAGCGGAACGCCTCCCGCAAGGAGGCGTCCTGGGGGCGCAGCGCGAGCGCCTGCTCGAGCGCCTTCGCACCACCCTCCCGGTCGCCGGTTGACAGCCGGGCGCGCCCCTCGCGCTCGTACACCTCAGGGTCGTCCGGGGAGAGGGCGCGCGCCTCGGCGAAGCGGGCGGCGGCGGGTGCTGCCTCTCCCGAGGCGAGCAGCAACTCGGCCAGCTGCAGCCGCGCGGCGTTGTCGAACGGCTGCAGGGACAGGTGGGTGGTCAGCTGCTCCGCTGCCTCGTGCGCCCGGCCGGCCTCCGCCAGCTGCGCGGCGAGCGTACGGCGGGCGGCCCCGTCGTCGTCGCGCAGCGCGAGCGACATGCGCAGCAACTCCAGCGCCTCGCCCCGGTGCTCGCGGGCGCGGGCAACGAGGGCCAGCTCGCGGACGACGGCGGGGTGCTGC
>VGRA01000075.1 GCA_016875515.1 Deltaproteobacteria bacterium
GCTTCCCGCGCCGGCCGGACACCAACGAGCTGCCATGCGGCCCTCCCTCCACCCGTCGCGTTCCTTGACACTCCCATCCCCCCGCCGGACACTCGGGCACCCCCGGCAGATGTCAACCAAGGGAATTCCCATGACGATGCGGATGCGTGCGGCGGTCCTCGGGCCATTCCTGGCCCTTCTGGCGGGCTGTCCCCAGAATACGACAGCCCCGGAGCCCACCAACATCGACATCACCGTCGACAAGACGGAGGTGGTGGCCAACGGCACCAACACCGTGTCGGTCACCCTCGCGCACAACTCGGACGTGAAGCTCGTAGCCAGCCGAGGCCGCTTCAAGGACCAGAAGGGCGGCAGCGTCACCCTCACCGGCGGCGCCGGCACGGTGGAGCTCATCACGTGTGACTCCCGGGAGTCGGCCACCTGCGCCGGCACGGTGCGCATCAGCGCCAACTCCACCGCGGGGGACGCCACCGGCAGCACGCGCATCACCTTCATCGCCCTGGAGAACTGCAGCAACGGCGAGGACGACAACGGGGACAAGGTGGTGGACTGCGCGGACCCCGGCTGCGTGGGCTACCCCTGTGGGCTGCCGGCCGGGAGCGTGGGCGAGGGCGTGTGCCAGGCGAACGGGACGTGCCTCTGCAACGGAAACGGCGGCAACCCCGAGCCCAACGAGGCCAGCTGCGGCGACAACCGGGACAACGACTGCGACGGCCTGATCGACTGCAAGGACGCAAGCTGCGAGAACAAGACGTGCATCCTCGCGAGCGGCGGCCAGGGCGTCTGCGTGTCCGGTGAATGCGGCTGCCCGGGCACCGAGGAGACGGACCCGGAGAACTGCAGCGACCAGATCGACAACGACTGCGACGGCCGCGTGGACTGCGACGACCGCGGCTGCCAGGCCAAGCTGGGCGAGCCGGGCGTCACCTGCGACGAGTTCGGACGCACCTGCTCGCGCGCCTCGCCGGACGGCGGCTTCGGCACCTGCTCGGTGTGCCCGGGCGGCGAGACGGCGGAGGTGACGTGCGGCGACCAGACGGACAACGACTGCGACGGCCTCTCCGATTGCGACGATCCGCAGTGCGGCTCGGTGACGTGCGGTGAGAACGGGCGGACCTGCACCACTGCCACCGCGCGCTGCGAGTGCTCGGGCAACGGCGGGCTGGTGGAGACGCTGGAGCGCACCTGCGGCGACGGCGCGGACAACGATTGCGACGGCAAGGTGGACTGCGGTGACGAGGACTGCCAGCCCGCGGGCAGCGTCCCCGGGCGCGCCTGCGGCCCTAACGGCTTCCTGTGCGCGGGGGACGGCAATTGCGGCTGCTCCGGCAACGGCGGCGAGCCGCAGGACAAGGAGGTGGCCTGCGCCGACGGGGCGGACAACGACTGTGACGGGCTGGTGGACTGCTCGGAGACAGCCTGCCAGCCGGTGGGCAACGGCGTGGGGCAGATCTGCAACACGGTGGGCCACCTGGTGACCGGCATTGGCGAGCCGACCTGCTCCGCCCCGGTGTTCGGCCCGTCCACCTGCACCATGTGCGTGGTGCCGGGCGGCCTGGCGGAGACGGCCGAGGGCGTCTCCACCTCCAGCGGCACGGCCCCCACCTGCGGCGACGGCCTGGACAACGACTGCGACGGCCCGCTCGACTGCGGCGACCCCAACTGCACCGGGCTGCCGTGCGACGTGACGGGGAAGACGTGCACGGCCAACGGCCAGTGCACCTGCACCCCCTCCCCGTCCGGCCCCGAGCAGGTGTGCACGGACGGCCAGGACAACGACTGCGACGGCAAGGTCGACTGCGCGGACACCACGTGTGACAACCGCGCGTGCGTGCTCGGCAACGGCGCCCCGGGCCGCTGCAAGGCCGGCGCGTGCGGCTGCCCCGGCATCCCCGAGGACACGGACGCCGCGTGCTCGGACGGCGTGGACGACGACTGCGACGGCCTCATCGACTGCGCGGACTCGGACTGCCAGGCCTCCCTGGCCGCCGCGGGGAAGTCCTGCGACGCCAACGGCAAGCAGTGCGGCAAGCCGGACCTCGCCGGCCTCGCCACCTGCTCGGTCTGCTCCCGCGGCGAGCCGGCCGGAGAGGTCAGCTGCCTGGACGGCCAGGACAATGACTGCGACGGGATGAAGGACTGCGCGGACCTGGACTGCGCCGGCCGTGCGTGCGGCAACCACGGCGTCTTCTGCAACGGCTCCACCCAGGCCTGCGAGTGCACCGGCAACGGCGGCTCGCCCGAGGCCTCCGAGTTGTCCTGCTCGGACGGGTTCGACAACGACTGTGACGGCAACAAGGACTGCCGGGACACGGACTGCCAGCCCTCGGCGGCCGGCCCCGGCGCCTCCTGTGGGCCGTTCGGCCTGCGGTGCGAGCAGTCCGGCGCCTGCACCTGCGCCGGCAACGGCGGCGCGGCCGAGCCCGGTGACGCCGGCGAGACCCTCTGCAGCGACGGCGTGGACAACGACTGCGACGGCATCTTCGACTGCCAGGAGATCTACTGCCAGGCGGTGGGCAACCAGCCGGGCAAGGTCTGCAACGGGCTGGGCCACGCTGCCTCGGGCGCGGGCGACCTGACGTGCGCTGCCGGCACCGTGGCGGGCGGCTCCACCTGCACCATCTGCACCCTGCCGGACGGGAAGCAGTCCGAGTACGGCGGCGTCGAGGGCCAGTCCACCGTCAGCAACGGCGCCCCCACCTGCGGCGACGGCGTGGACAACGACTGCAACGGCCCCATCGACTGTGCGGACCCCAACTGCACCGGGAATCTGTGCAACACCACGGGCAGCCGCTGCACCGCCTCCGGCACCTGCGCCTGCGCCAAGACGGAGAACGCGGAGTCCTCCTGCGCGGACGGCGTGGACAACGACTGCGACGGCAAGGTGGACTGCGACGACGTCAACTGCGCCGGCCTCACCTGCGTGCTCACCGGCACCACGGTGCGCGGGGTGTGCCTGGGGACCCTGGGCTGCGGCTGCCCCGGCGAGCCGGAGGACGGCGGCACCGCCTGCTCCGACGGCCGTGACAACGACTGCGACGGCCGCTCGGACTGCGAGGACTCGGAGTGCCAGACCGTCCAGGTCATCTCTCCCACCGGGCAGTACCTGGGGGTGCCCGGGCAGATCTGCGACGAGGTGCGCGGGCTGCGCTGCGGCCGCGGCAACCCGGACGCCGGCGGCGCGGCCACCTGCTCTCTGTGCGCCTTCAACACCCCGCTGTCCGACGGCGGGTTGTCCGACGAGACCTCCTGCTTCGACACGGTGGACAACGACTGCGACGGGCTCGTGGACTGCGCGGACACCACCTGCCAGCCGGCCTCCGGCACCGGGGCGGGCCGGGCCTGCCGCCCGGACGGCGGCTGGGCCTGCGGCGGCGGCGGCACCTGTGACTGCTTCCAGGTGGACGGCGGCGCGGGCGAGTCCAAGGAGACCACCTGCGACGACGGCTTCGACAACGACTGCGACATGCTCGTGGACTGCGTGGACCCGGACTGCCGCCCGGCCAACGCCCTGTCCCGCGGGGCAGACTGCAAGCAGAACGGCGAGGGCTTCGGCCGGGCCTGCAGCGCCGAGGGGCTGTGCACCTGTAACCCGCGGGACGGCGGGTTCGAGGCGTTCGAGTCCACCTGCTCGGACGGCGCGGACAACGACTGCGACGGCCTCACCGATTGCGACGAGTCCGCCTGCCAGCCGGTGGGCAACAACCCCGGCCCCATCTGCGACCGGCTGGGGCACGCCATTGGCGCCCCCATTGGCGAGCTGACCTGCTCGTCCACGCTCAACGGCCCGTCCACCTGCTCGGTGTGCACGGTGCCCAGCGGCGGCCGCGTGGAGGCGACGGAGGGCATCACCCCGGGGCCGCCCACCACCGCGGCCATCACCTGCGGCGACAACCTGGACAACGACTGCGACGGCCGCTTCGACTGCAGCGACATCAACTGCCTCGGCAAGGTGTGTGACGCCACGGGCAAGGTGTGCGGCGCCGACGGGCTGTGCGGCTGCCTCGGCGGCGTGGCGGTGGAGAGCAACTGCCTGGACGGGCTGGACGACGACTGCGACGGCCAGGTGGACTGCGTGGACCCCGACTGTCAGCCGGTGGGGATCAACCCCGGCAAGGCCTGCGGCACGAAGGGCGAGGTCTGCGTGAAGGGGGCCACCGGCGGCGTGTGCCAGTGCGGCGGCAATGGCGGCTCGGTGGAGCCGCGCGAGGCCAGCTGCGGCGACGGCGCGGACAACGACTGTGACGGGTTCAGCGACTGCAGTGACACGGACTGCCGCTCCAGGGACACGCTGTACCCGGACGGCGGCAGCTGCGACTTGGCCAACTCGGACGGCCCCTGCGTGGGGGACAACGACTGCTTCCCGGGCTCGGAGCGCTGCGTGGCCGGCTTCTGCCAGCCCATGGTGGGGTACCGCTGCAACTCGCTCAACCTGTGCGTCTGCCCGGGCGGCGAGCCGGCCGGAGAGGTCACCTGCTTCGACGGCCTCGACAACGACTGCGACGGCAAGGTGGACTGCGCCGACTCGGACTGCCAGCCCGCGGGCGTCAACCCCGGCCGCGCGTGCAACAGCAACGGCATGCGGTGCTCCGCGCCCGCCGTGGGCAGCACCTCCGGCACCTGCTCGGACTGCCGCCCCGCCGAGCTGGACGGCGGCGTGGGAGAGGTGGCGGAAACCACCTGCTACGACACCATCGACAACGACTGTGACGGCAAGAAGGACTGCGCGGACACCAACTGCCAGCCGCAGCCGCCCGCCATCGTGGGCGCCCCCTGCAAGGGCCCGAACAGCAGCCAGGTGTGCGTGGTGGGCGGCACGGGCGGCAGCTCCGGCGTCGGCGGAGGCCCCCCCAGCTCCCAGGGCATCTGCCTGGACCCCGCGCTGGGCGGAAACCTGACGCTCTCCGCGGCGCCGAACACCATTCCCTCGGACGGCGTGGCCACCACCACGCTGCTGGCCGTGGCCAAGTACGGGCCGGAGTTCTCCAGCACGCCCGAGTCGCGCGTGCCGCTCGCCAACCTGACGTGCCAGGTCGTCTCGGCGGGCATCACCTACACCAACGAGGGCGTGGTGTTCCGCATCACGGCGGGCTCCGGCGTCCTGATTGACCCGGCCGACAGCACCCGCACCAGCACCACTTCCCTCTGCGTGGGGACCGACTCGAGCGGCGTGGCGAAGGTGACGCTGCGGTCCAACAGCACCGGCACCAAGACGACGGTCAAGTCCAACTACGAGGACCTGGTCGGCACCTACAAGAAGCTGAAGCTGGAGTCCGACCCGGTGGACGTGGCCGAGCCGAAGCTGGGGACCATCGTGGAGGGCCCCTACGTGCCGCTGATGGGCGTCCGCGAGTCCGGCTTCCGCGAGTCGCAGGTCATCGCGTTCAAGCTCAGCGACGCTGACACCAAGGACTACCCGCCGGGGCTGGCCGTGACCTTCACGCACGAGTCGCGCGGCGGCTCCTACCTGGGCGAGGTGGCCAACTGCACCGGCACGCCGCGCGTCTGCACCGCCACCGGCGTCACCGGCCTCAGCGGGAGTGCCACCGTGGTGCTCACCTCCGGGACCCTGGCAGCCACTGGCTACGTCAAGGCCACGGCCACCGCGGGCGGGGTGACCCGGGACGTGACCATTAGCAACATTGCCTTCGTGGGCGCCAAGTCCAACGGAGCGAACATCAGCATGTCGTGCGAATACCGCATCGCCAAGGAGCCGAAGACCGTCGCAGACCCCACGACCAGCATCATGGCGCCGCCGGTCATGCGGGGTGGATTGGTATTCGACCCCGACATGTTCAACGGCAGCAAGACCTACTACCGGTTCATGAACCCGCTTTCGGAACCGCCGAACCGCCTGGAGGATTTCGGCTTCACCTGCGCCTCGTTCTACGGCGACCGCTACGGCAACGTGATTGCCATTCCCGCGGTGACCACGCTCGCGTCCGAGGCGGGCAACGCCGCCTCGCCGGGCCCGAACGCCCCTGACGCAGGCACCCAAAAGCCCAGTGTGGACGGCTGGATTGTCAACGGGCAGGCGGTGAACGTCGTGAAGGTCACGGGCTACCGCGGCCCCGAGGACGTCACGCCCAGGGTTGGCGAGACAAGTGCCACCTACAACCCGGGTTACGGCGCCCGGACGTTCAACCCGCGCGACATGCTCGGCACCGTCATCGTGACCGTGGCCGGCGAAGAGGGCTTCATCGACGGCACCAACGGGTGCCCGGCGGACGGCAAGTACAACAATGCTGGGACGCTGCTGCCGGACGGCGGCGCCGGCTGTCAGGGGACGCGCGGTGAGAACTTCATCGACATCCCCGAGCCCTTCGTGGACGTCAACGACAACAACAAGTACGACCAGGGCGAGTACTTCATTGACTCCAACAGCGACGGCGTCTGGAACCAGGCCAACGGCAAGTGGGACACCAGCACCACGCTGTGGACCGTGCAGCGGGTGAAATACACCGGTGACCTGCTGTTCGAGAGCAGGAACACCGGGATCACCGATGGCGCCCCCATCATGTATACCGAGGAAGACGGCGGAACCCAGTTCGCGAAGGGGCCGGGCAGCGTGCCGTCCACCACCTACCACGTGCTGCTGATGGAGCCGGACGCCGGCATACGGGCAGACGGCGGTTCGGCGGTGGATACGACGCCCCAATCCCCAGGGGACAAGTCCTCCGGCTCCTTCTACGCCGGCTTCTACGACGGCTTCATGGGAGCGGCGGACGAGAATACCGTCTACAACGGTGGCTTCGAAGGCTCCGCGCCGGTGACCTTAAGTGCGAGCACCTCGTTCAATGCGAAGAACCCGAAGCTGGGCTACGCCGACTCGCTGATGTTCTGCCCCGTCGACCCCAGCCAGGTCACCGTGGATGAGAGTGCCTGCGCTCCTGGTTGCACCTCGGTAAACGCCGCCACCGGCGCCTGCTATATGTACTCTTCCCTGAAGTTGATGGGGTATCGGCCCGTGGCCGTGTCCGTACAGGCCCAGTCAGGTGGACTGGGCGCCTCGCTGCTGGGCGTTCAGGCCGATGCGGAACTCATCATTCGTGTGGGGGACGGGCCGTATGCGGGCAGCAAGCGTGTCTACAGCGCCAGCACCAAGGACAACCAGAAGTCCCTCGCGGTGTGCGTCCGCGAGCAGCCGCTCACCATCTGCACGAAGAGGAACGCCGACTGCGGCACGGTGACGCAGGTCGACTCCTGCGGGTACACCCGCAACGTCAACTGCGGCGCCACCACGTGTGACGGCAACACCTGCTGCAGCAACCAGTGCACGGACGTGAAGACCGACGTGAAGCGCTGCGGAAGCTGCACCAACGACTGCACGGCCGGCGGAAACAACGCCTGCTGCAACGGTGTGTGCATCAACACCAACACGAGCCCGCTGAACTGCGGCGGCTGCGGGGTGGCCTGCCTGGCGGGCCAGTCCTGCTGCGGCGGCACGTGCAAGAGCCTCAACGTGGACCCGGCCAACTGCGGTGCCTGCGGCTACGACTGCAACATCAACGAGAGCAAGTCGGGCTGCAGCGGCGGCGTCTGCCAGTAGTCCCCGTCCCGGGTGGGCGGCGTCACGTGAGCAGCGTGCCGCCGTCCACCACCAGGTGGGCCCCGGTGACGTAGCGGGCGGCGTCCGAGGACAGGAACACCACCGCGGTGGCGATGTCGTCCGGCGTCCCCACGCGCCCCAGGGGCACCCGCGTGCGGGCGAAGGTGTCCAAGAAGTCCTCCGTCTCCCGGGCGGTATTGCCAATCCCGGCAATCGGCCGGGTGGTGCCCTCCGTCCGCACCGCCCCGGGCAGCACCGCGTTGACGCGGACGGCGTGCGGGGCCAGCTCCAGGGCCAGCGTGTGCGTGAACATCAGCACCGCGGCGGCCCGGCGCAGCAGCGGCATCCAGTCCGGGCTGGTCATGGGGGCCACCAGCACCTCGCCCGGCTGGAAGGCGTCCCCTTCGGACGGGTGGCGCAGCAAGCGCACGGTGCCGGAGGCCAGGCCCGGCGGGGCATCCCAGACGGCTCGGAGAGCGTGGTGATGGGGCGCGTCTGCACCAGCCAGAAGCGGCCCGCCTCCTCCGCCCACTCCACGTCCTGCGGGGCCCCCTGGTGGCGCTCCACCTCCAGCCCCATGCGGGCCAGCTGCACGCACTCGTCGTCCGTCAGCACGCACCGGGTGCGCGCCTCGGCGTCCAGGGACAGGCGCCGCTCCCGCCCCTCGCGGTCCACCACCAGCGCCTTCGCCTTCTGCCCCACGCGCACCGACAGCACCCGCAGCCCCTCGCGGGCGAGCACGCGGGGGCCATACGCGGAGGCCCAGCAGCCCAGCAGCGCCTTCTCCAGCGCGGCCACCCCCACCACCTGCGTGAACGTCTCGTGCATGCCCGCGAAGGAGGTGCTGGCCGCGTCCTCGGAGGTGGCGGACGAGCGCACCGCCACCGGCGCGTCTCGCCCCAGCCGCCCGTAGGCCTCCACCAACTCCGAGCGCAGCCGCGCCGGCAGCCCCGCCTTGCGCACCATTCCTTGCAGCTCCGTGGACAGCCCGCGGTAGGACTCGGCGGCCCCCTCGGGCAGCCCCTCCATGCGGGACCGGATGGCGGCGCGCACCCCGCCCTGCTCCAGGGCCTGCAGGAAGGCCTGCGCCGTCACCACGAAGCCGGGGGGGACGGACAGCCCCGCCCGCAGCAGCTCCCCCAGGTTGGCCCCCTTG